>NZ_JBZRPK010000500.1:0-5998 GCF_058382125.1 Haloferax sp. s1 | reverse complement strand
AGGGCTTCGGCCACGTCGGCCGCGGTTCCGTCGCCGCCGACGAACAACACGAGGCCGACACCGGCCTCGACGAAGGCGCGGACGGCGTCGATAGTGTCTGCTGCGCTCGTCTCGTCAGTGTCAGGTTCGCCGAGTTCCTCCGGGTCGAAGCCAGCGTCACGGGCGACTGATTCCCCCATCCCACCACCCCACGCGAGAATCTCCGTGTCGGGGGCGGCGTCGAATAGCTGTGAGAGTGCCCGCCTCGCGCGGTCCGGCGACCGCGGCTCGGCACCTCGCGCTCTGGCTTCCTCGACTTTCCCATCGGTTCCTTTCAGTCCGACCCGGCCGCCCATCCCTGCAACGGGGTTGACGACGACACCGATTCGCATAGCTGAACGAACCCGCGCCCGCATGAAAAGCACCGCGGTACCCTGCTCGTTGTGTGGTCTTTGCGGACGACTCGTTCGGTCTCCGGTGACGACGAGATAGTGTTTGACTTGACTGTCGCCGGAACCTCACCGTTTAAGGACGGGTCGGAGCAACTGTCATCTATGATTCCGTTAGAAATGGCCGAGCAAGTACTCCCGACATCGGAGACGGCTGCTGTTGTGCTCATCGTGGGTATCCTGATGACCGCCGGGTGGCTCTGGTACCTCCAGCGCTGACCGGTCTACTCTTCTTCGAACAACTCGACTTGGGCTTCGAGCCACGCGGCTGCCGCGTCGACAGTCTCCTCGTCCGCACCCGCGAGTTTGACCCGGACGTGGTCGCCGGGATAGCTTCCGACCGTCACGCCGAACTGTGCATGTACTGTCTCGAATCGCTTGATGAGCGAACTCTCGGGTTCCGAGGTGTGGACGAATCTGACGTGCGTCTTCTCGCCTGCGAACTCGTCGGCGACGCGGTCGAACATCGCTTTCATCTCGCCGGGGACGCCTGGAAGCACGTAGACGGAGCCGACAACCGCCCCGGGGGCGACGCCCTCGTCGTTCGGAAGCATCCGCGACCCGGCAGGGAGGTCAGTTGTCCCATCGACGAGGTCTGTCGCGGAGTAGCCGCCGTTGGTCTCTAACCACTCCGCTGCGTCCTCGCTTCGTTCCAGTGAGCGTCCAAAGGCGGCGGCGACGGCCTCCATGGTTACATCGTCGTGGGTCGGCCCGAGACCGCCGGTAACGACGACGACATCGTACTCGGCGTGATACTCGTTGACGATGCGGCCGATGTCGGCGACGCGGTCGGGAACCGTCGTCACTCGTTCGACGGTGACGCCTCGCTCGGTTAGTTCCGTGCACAACCACGTCGCGTTCGTGTTCACTGTGTCTCCGGCGAGGAGTTCGTCCCCGACGGTGACCACGGCGGCTTGCATACCCCCGAGTAAGGGTGTAGCGGCCAAAAAAGCGTCCACACCGGGAGCAGGACGGGAGTTCAGTCAGCGGTCGTTGTTTTCGACATCGAGCCCGAGTTCTTGGCGGCGCTCGCGGAGCGCCTCAATCTGCCGTCGGTAGTAGAGCATTCCTGCGCCACCGACGAGTACCGAGATAGCCGCGACAGCGCCGAAGATACCGAGGTCGCGCTGGAGGTAGAACTGCACGACGACGTTGCCGTCTGTGAGTTCCTCGTTCCACGTGATATGGAGTTGGTCATCGACGATATCCTTCTCGTAGCCTCTCGGTCGGATGGAGCCGAAGACGGGGAAGTTGGCACGGCGGTCCGGTGGTAACACGACCTCGTACGTGCCGTCGACAAGGATAGGCAGCGAGAACCGCTTCGGTGTCGCCGTGGAGGTAAACGCGAGTTTCCCGTTGCTATTCGCGTCCGCGGGGAGCGTGACGTTCGTGATGCCGTTGCCCTGCGTCACGTCGCCGCCGCGTGCTTTCAGCCCCGTCCCGTTCACGACTGTCCCGTTGGGATACTGATAGCGAACCGACTCGACAGAAAGCGGCGTTCGACTGCCGAAGCCGTTGAACCGGTAGAGTTCGACGAACGACGAGTTCACATCGTAGACGGCGCGGAACTTACTGTTGTTCTGCACCGTGATGTGTGCATCCGTCTCTGCGTTCCATGCGTACGACCCATCGGGTGCCGCGTCCAGACGCTCGTTCGAGAGGCTGGACGTGCCACCGAGACACCCGGCGGTTACGAGGAGGAGGGCGAGTCCGGCGATGCCGACGAGGAGTCGCTTGTTCATCGTCTTACTGACCGATGACGCACTTCAGTTCCGCCGGCAGGTACGAACCGATGCTCGAAAGAAGTCCCGGCGGGTCGGTTTCGTCCCGGCAGACGATACTCTGTTCGAGCAGGCCGAGTCGTTCGACCGTCACGATGTCGTTCGCGTGTCCGGCGCGGTTCACCGTCGCGCGGACCGCGCCGCGAGTCGCACTGTTGACGTTGACGCGGCCGCTACCGCGAGTCCAGTCGTAGAGGCGGTCGATTTCGTCGTCCGCGAGCTTTGCGGGTTCGTCTTCGCCGCCGTAGACGAAGCGAAGCGGGACGTGCTGGACGAGACCGAAGCGGTCGCGAACCTGCGTGGCAGACCCGCGGCCAAGCCCGAGTTCCTCGGTCGGGATGCGGACTTCCTGTCCGGCGTCGAGGACGAAGCCGTCGTCGTCCCAGTGTTCGAGCGTTCCGACGTACGTCTCGCCGGCCGAGAGGTGCGGCGTCACTTCGCCCCATTCCTCGCGGAGGACGTTTCGTGCGACCGTCTCGTCGTCACCCGTAATCGTCACGGAGATGAAGTCGTCGTCGCGGACGCCGATATCGTAGTCGACGTCGAGGTCTCCGATGTCGTTGGCGACGAGCGACGTGAGGCTGTCGAGGGCGCGCTCGCGGGCGTCGCCGTCGATGTAGCATTTCGTTGCGAGTACGACCATTCAGTTTGTACCCGTCACTTCGACGTTCAGTTCGTCTCGAAGCTCTTCGATTCGTCTCTCCATCGCGTCAACGAGGTCTGTGTTGTCCATGGGTTCGAGCGGTGCGCCAGTTTCGGGGCACTGGAAGCCCAGTTCCATCGCCTCGGAGAACTCGAAGCGGATGCCGGCGGGTTCAGAGAGATAGAACTCGTGGTCGCGTTCGTAGTCGAGACGTTCTTCGAGCGCCTCCAGCAGTCGGTACATTTCCTCTTCGAGATTGTCTGGGATGTTCTCGTAGTGGAACGTCCAGAGGTAGGTGAGCCAACCGGAATCCTCGTCGCGGACGCGACGATACGACGCGAGGTCGTTTTCGTAGAGGATGAAGAGCGCGCGGCGAACGTCGTTGAGTTCGAGTCGCAACTCCTCGGCGAGTTCTTCGTCTGTGACCTCGCCGTCCGGGGGTGCCGCAGCGACCGGCATCCCAGTGGGCCCAACCAACTCGTGGAGGTACTTCTGGATAACAGGGTCGTTCAGTAACTCCTCAAAAGCCATTGTCCGAATTGGCGTCAGGAACGCCATTAAGTCTTATCACTCCCGCGTTGCGGAGAACCGCCTGCGGGCGTGCCGACTTCCCGACTACTCCTCGTCAGCAGGAACGACTTTCTTGCCCGTTGCCATTGGGACGACGCGATTTTCGGCGTCTTCCCACTCGCGGTCCAGTTCGCGACCGTCGAACAGGCGGTCGAGGAAGACGGCGAGACCGGCGACCTCCGAGTGTGGTTGGTTCGTGACCCCGACGTTCCAGTCGGCCTCGTCGTACACTTCGAACGGGACTTTCTCCCCGCCAACGACGACGAGCAGAGGTTCCTCGGCGTGCGCTTCGCGGATGTCTCCCTCTACGTCCTGAACGCGTTCGCCGTACATCGTGAGGTGGACAATTTTCCCGTCCCAGTTCCGAATGACGCCGTTGAGTCCTTCGGTGAGTTCAACCGAGAATGGGCCGCCGAACCGGCCGGTGATGTCTTCGACCGTGTCCATCGAGTGCCCGGCGTTGTCGGGGAGGATAACCCGGTCGGCACCGAGCGCACGGGCCGTCAGGCCGACGTGAGTCGTCATCCGGTCGTCCCGTCCCGGCCGGTGCCCGTACCGGAGGACGGCGACTTCGGGTTCGTCTTGCATGCTTCTTCGAAGACGGCGGAGGAAAGTGGTGCTTTCGGAACGCCGCCGCCACGAACACGGCCAAACCAGTCACACAGCCGAAATTTATGCCGGTGGCGGCCCACGTTCCCACATGAGTCACAGACCGGAGGTCGGTGCCGGCGTCGCCGACATCGACCTTTCGAATCGGACCGCTCTCGTCACGGGTGCGACGTCGGGCGTCGGCCGAGAGACTGCGCTCGCACTCGGCCGACTCGGCGCGACCGTCTTCGTCCACGGGCGCGACCGAGACGCGGGTCGGAGTGTCGCCGCCGCCATCGATGACGGCGGAGGCGAGTCGGTCTTCTTCCGCGCTGATTTCGCGGAGGTTGACACCGTCCGCAACCTCGCCGACGAGGCTCGCGACCGAACCGACAGACTCGACGTGCTCGTGAACAACGCCGGTGCGCACTTCTCCGAGGGGCAGTTGACCCCCGACGGCGTGGAAAAGACGTTCGCCGTCAACCACCTCGCGCCATTCGTCCTCACCCACGACCTCCGCGACCTGCTTCCCGATGACGGCCGCGTCGTCACCGTCTCGTCGGAGGTCCACCGCCGCGCTGACGGCACCTTCGACGTGACGACACTCGATGACTACGACGGACTCGACGCCTACGCGCGGTCGAAGTTGGCGAACGCCCTGTTCACCGTCGGTCTCGCACGCCGACTCGATGGTCCGACAGCGAACTGCTGTCATCCGGGGTTCGTCCCATCGAGCAGCCTCTGGCGCAATGCCTCGATTCACGTCCGTCTCGGTGTCGGACTGCTCGCGCGACTCCCCTATCGACTCGTCAGCGGCTTTGTGGACACACCGGCGACGGCCGCAGAGACGCTCGTCTACCTCGCCGCATCTCCCGACGCCGCAGACGTGAGTGGGCGGTACTTCTCGGATTGCGAACCCATCGAGCCATCGGCGACTGCGACCGACGAACAACTCGTCCGAGACGTGTGGGAGTTGAGCGAGGAGTTGTCCGGTGTCTCGTGGCCGTCGTGAGTGCCCGCGGTGACCAGTCGATAGTCGTGTCCGACGGAGGGAAACGGACTTACCATTCGGTCGAATCATCTGAGCTATGTCGTTGGAACTCTCCGACAAGCGCGTCCTCGTGACCGGGGGCGCAGGTCTCGTTGGCTCTCATCTCGCCGCCCGCCTCTCCGAAGACAACCACGTCGTCGTCGCGGACGACCTCTCGAAGGGGACCCGCGAGCGCGTCCCAGACGGCGTCGAGTTCGTGCAGGCCGATATGACCGAGCCTGACGAGGTTGCCGAGGCCGTCACCGAAGACCTCGATATCGTGTTCCACTTCGCGGCCTACACGGACACGAACTACAGCAACCCCCGCCAGTTGTTCGAGGAGAACACCGAGATGACGTACAACGTCCTCGAACGCATGCAGGAAGTCGGCGTGACGAACATCGCATTCACCTCTTCTTCGACGGTCTACGGCGAGGCACCGCGTCCGACGCCCGAGGACTACGCACCGCTCGAACCCATCAGCATCTACGGCTCTTCGAAACTCGCAGATGAGGGTCTGCTTTCGACGTTCGCACACTCCTACGACTTCACCGTCTACATGTACCGCTTCGCCAACATCGTCGGCCCGAAACAGCGCGGCAACGTCATCCCCGACTTCATCGAGAAGCTGCTCGAAGACCCAGACACCCTCGAAATCCTCGGCGACGGCCGACAGGAGAAGTCCTACCTCCACGTCGAGAACTGCATCGACGCGATGTGTCACGTGGTCGAGAACGCAGAGCGCGACTTCAACGTCTACAACCTCGGGACGCGGACGACCACCTCGGTGACAACCATCGCCAACATCGTTTCCGACGTGATGGGCCTCGACCCCGATTACGAGTACACCGGCGGCGACCGCGGCTGGACCGGTGACGTGCCCAAGATGCGCCTCTCCATCGAGAAACTCTCTGCACTCGGCTGGGAGCCGGACAACTCCAGCGACGACGCCGTCCGC
>NZ_JBZRPK010000705.1:0-19006 GCF_058382125.1 Haloferax sp. s1 | reverse complement strand
CTGCTGCACTCGGGATCGCGTCGCCGACGTTCTATCTTCACGTGCGGA
The DNA here is from genome assembly GCF_058382125.1 of Haloferax sp. s1. Classification (NCBI taxonomy): domain Archaea; kingdom Methanobacteriati; phylum Methanobacteriota; class Halobacteria; order Halobacteriales; family Haloferacaceae; genus Haloferax; species Haloferax sp. s1. Next base: position 18,958 of record NZ_JBZRPK010000705.1, on the reverse strand, counting down.
AGGCGACTCGGAAGATTCTAGAGCAGATCGACGAAATCGGGCTGTTCGACTAGGTTTAACCCCCGATTTACCATCAGAGGTTGAACTACCACGACACGTGGTGACTAGTGCACTAGGACTGTCGTGATTTTATCAACGTTTATTCACTAGTGTGCTAGAGACGTTCTACTTCTCGTTTCTCTATTGATATGTGTCCGTTCCAATGAATAGGATCCAAGCAGTTTCCGCACTAAAAGCCCAGCCCACGCTCACCGCACTGCACAACGTTGACTGCCAGCTAACGCTCCCCGATGCGTTGGCCGCCACGTTACCGGTGGACCAACGCCTCACGCGGAACTCGGCTTTGAGCACCGAAACGAAGCGCCCCGTGATAGGATAATGAGCGAAAAAACCACCAATCAACAGCAGATTGAGAAGTACCGCGACCTGTTTATCGAGATTACCGGCAAATCGACGGTAACGGAGCGACAAGAAGAAGCTCGTCTCCGGCGGACCGACGATTCGGAGAAATACCACGAACATCAGGCCCTTTCGGAGTACGTTAAAACTTCGGCGAACGCGGATGGTCTCGGAGATGCAGTCGGCGGGGCGGATTCCACTAGCGAATCGTAAGATTCTGCGGTAGTGGACCGTTCACTCATCTATCGCTAGTAAGCTAGTCTCCCGGTTTTCGGTAGTCCCCCACGACAAATGATTATAATGACCGATCCAGATCGGCACTGGTCAGAGATGGATTCACATGGCAATGAGGTCTCTCTAGATGTCACATTCGATCTACTTCGCAGTAGACGGCGACGCTACATCCTACGGTATCTCACACATCACTCCGATACCATCGAGTTACAGGAGTTAGCTGACCAACTCGTGGCGTGCGAGGAGACGCCCCTGGACGACCGGGAGCGACTCGTTACGTCTCTCTACCACGTTCATCTCCCGAAACTCGCTGACAGTGGTGTCGTCACGTTCTACCCGGAGCAACGTCTGGTCGAACCCGAGGCGACAGCAGACGCCTTGCTTCCTTATCTTGCTCTCGCCGCCAACGACGACGTTCAGACGGATGAATTCAGCCCGGGATGTGAGAGTGGCGTCGGGTAACACACCCTGAATCGACCTACAACAGAGCTACCATATACACACCATCCCCCATGTCCAAAGACCCCAATACAGCGACGAACTGCTCTCAACTCCCCACACACCCCTACCGCCGTCAGATGCTGGTTCACCTCGAACGGCATGTGACGCTCTCGTTAGCCGATATGGCGGACGAACTAGCGGTCTGGGAGAACGACTGTCCCCTTACCGAAATTTCAGCTGAGGACGTTCGAGACATCTATCTGGAACTCTATCACACACACCTCCCGCGACTGGTGCATGCCAACGTCGCCGTGTACGACCAGGAACAGGACCTCGTTTCGCGTTCGGGATACGGTGCGGCTGCAGTGGCCGATATACGCGTCGTTGACGAACAGAGTATCGACGACTACGACGATACTGTTAGCTCCTAACTGATACTTGCTATCAGTTGATTTCGGCCACTTCACACCAGTTAGAGACCGGGAAACGGAAGGTGTGGTTTATTCTACTCATGGCTTGGATGATTGATACTGTTTGGATGAGTGACACTAATTCGTTCTGCGTGTCCCGACGAATGGCGATATCGACGCGAGAACTAGCCCTAGTAAGCTAGCCCTCTTACACATCTCAGTCAACTAGTCGACTAGCTATTGGGTTCGTGTCAACCAAGCACATCCCTTTGGATGCCGCCCAAACGACGTCCACCACCTGAGTGAGAAATGGTGGCAAAACGGGAGATCAAACGGTCTCCTCGGTGGAACGGTACGGTCGGTCGTCTCCGACTGAACGAATCCCGTGCAAAGGTGGTTACCGTGGTTTGGCCGGCAACAACTTACGAAGACAAATCATGTACATACATCATCACAAGCGGTTCGTAACGACGTGTTTCGCCCGAAGTCTTGGAACAATGATGTCGGCAGTCCCGGACAGACAATACCGGTGGATGCCTGTCTTGAGTAGCGGACGGAGGCCATCATGAGGGCGTTCTTTTCCTGTTCAGACGGGCAGTACTACTCAGATGTCCAGATCTGGGAACGGTTGGAGAATGATGTCTGGCACGTCTGCTGTTGGGACCCCGAAGATGGTTCGGAATGGGTGGAAACGAACGAGGGGACGCTGTTGCACTTGGTTCCGGTTGCAGAAGAGCAGTTACCCCATACGGTAACCACTGAATCGGTCGATGGTGGCCAAATCGTGGTCGCCAGATCCCACTCGTGAAACCGAGTCACCCATCGTAGGACCGCACAACTGTATTTTAGTATCGCACTATTCAGTTTATCACTCTTTCAGACAGTGTGCTCCAAACCCCATCCATAAGGAAAGTTCCACCGCGTTAGTTGCGGGTTTGTGGTGTTTTTACCCGCAAACAAGTACCGATTAGTGCACGATGATGTACATACCGCGAGAGAAGATACCAAAGCATTACTTATCGTAGTTCGCAGTGCCCTGTATGGGCCTTCGAAAACCGCCGTTATACGACGCCCACGAAGACGCTGGGGCGCATTTCACCGAGTTCGGCGGATGGGACATGCCAGTGGAGTACGACTCCATCAAGGCAGAACACGCGGCCGTCCGTGAGTCCGTTGGCATCTTCGATGTCTCACATATGAGTGAGATTGAGGTGTCTGGCCCGGACGCAACCGCGTTGATGCAACGCCTAACGACGAACGACGTGGCGGCCCTCGAACCGGGTGACTCGCAGTACTCGGCCATCGTGAACGACGAGGGCGTCATCATCGACGACACCGTCGTCTATCGACTCCCGGACCGAGATAACCGGGTGTACCTCTTCATCCCGAACGCTGGGCACGACGAAGAGATGTACGACCGGTGGGCCTCGTTCCGTGACGAGTGGGACCTCGACGCCACCGTCGAGGATGTCACCGAGGACTGGGCCATGTTCGCGGTGCAGGGTCCCGACGCACTCGACACGGTTTCCGAGGCCGCACCTGACGCCAGTTTAGGCGACCTCTCGAAGTTCCAGGCGACGTTCGCCGACGTGGCGGGCATCGAGTGCTGGGTCGCCCGAACGGGCTACACCGGCGAAGACGGCTTCGAGATTCTCTGTCCGTGGGACGACGCCGAGACCGTGTGGTCGGCGCTGGACGCCACTCCGTGTGGACTCGGCTCCCGCGACACGCTCCGACTGGAGATGGGCTATCTGCTCTCCGGGCAGGACTTCGACCCAGAAAACGAGCCTCGAACCCCCTACGAGGCCGGTATCGGCTTCGTTGTCAAATTGGACACAGAGTTCGTGGGCTGCGACGCCCTCGAACAGCAACACGAGGCGGGCGTCGACGAAACCTTCGTCGGCTTTACCCTCCTCGACCGGGGTGTTCCCCGGCACGGCTACGACATCGCCACCGAAGACGGCGAGGTCATCGGCGTGGTGACGAGCGGGACGATGAGTCCGACCCTGTCGGAACCGATCGGTCTCGGCTACGTCCCCGTCGAATACGCGGACGACGGAACAGAGGTTCACGTCCTCGTCCGCGGCCGTGAGAAGCGCGCAGAAATCGTCACACCTCCCTTTATCAACCAATAATGTTCGAAATTCCCGACGACCGCAAGTACCTGGAATCGCACGAATGGACCACCACCGAAGGCGACACCGTCCGCATCGGTATCTCCGACTTCGCACAGGACGAACTGGGCGACGTCGTCTTCGTCGAACTCCCCACCGAGGGCGACGAACTCGACGCCGGCGACGAGTTCGGTGTCGTCGAGAGTATCAAGGCGGTTTCCGACCTCTACGCGCCGATTTCGGGAACGGTCACCGCGGTCAACGAAGCACTGTTCGACGCACCCGAACTCGTCAACGACGACCCCTACGGCGACGGCTGGATGTTCGAGATGGAACCGTCCGACACGGACGAGTTCGACGACCTCCTCTCTCCCGAGGAGTACCGCGAGCAGACGGAGTGAGATGACGGCTGGAAACGGACGGCGGGCCGGAAGCCCGTACGCCCCACATACCGACGCCGACGAAGCCGCGATGCTGGATGCAATCGGTGTCGACAGCGCCGAAGCCCTCTTCGATATCCCCGAGGAGGTCCGCTTCGACGGCGAATTCGGCATCGACGGCATGGACGAACAGGAACTCAGACAGTCGCTTGCGGACCTCTTTGCGCGCAACGAAGACCTGACTGAGTTCCTCGGCCGCGGCCATCACGCTCACTACGTGCCAGCGCTTGTTGACGACCTCTCGCGTCGCTCCGAGTTCCTCACGTCCTACACGCAGTACCAGCCTGAAATCGCGCAGGGCTTCCTGCAGGTACTCTTCGAGTACCAGTCGATGCTGGTCGAACTGACCGGGCTTCCGGTGGCGAACTGCTCGATGTACGACGCTGCGACCGCCCTCGCCGAGGCCGCACTCCTCGCAAACCGCCTTCGACGCGGCGCGAGCGGCCACCGCGTGCTCGTTCCCGAGCACCTTCACGAAGGCCGCCTCGGCGTCCTCGAAAACTACCTCGACGGCGCGGACATGGCAATCGGCGAGTACCCGATGGACGACGGCGCAGTCGACATTGACGCCCTTTCGGACCTCGTCGACGACGAGACCGTGATGGTCTACGCCGAGAGTCCGACCGTCCGCGGTGTCATCGAGGAGCGACTCGCCGACATCGGCGACCTCGCCCACGAGAACGACGCGCTGTTCTGTCTCGGCAGCGACCTCGTCGCGCTGGCGCTTCTCGAAGAACCCGCGAGCGTCGGTGCCGACGTGGTCGTCGGCGAGGCCGACGCACTCGGTGTCGGCACGGCCTACGGTATGGGTCTCGGTATCTTCGCCACCCGCGAGAAGTTCCTGCGGCAGGTCCCGGGCCGACTCGTCGGCACGTCCGAAGACACCGCCGACAAGCGGGCCTTTACGCTGACGCTCCAGACTCGCGAACAGCACATCCGCAAGGAACGTGCGACTTCGAACATCTGTACGAATCAGGCGTGGGTCGCGCTCCGAACCGCCATGCACATGGCGTGGCTCGGTCCGGACCGTCTCGTCAACCTCGCTACGGACGCCGTCACCGACGCGCGGAACCTCGCAAAGCGCCTCGACAACATTTCGGGTCTGCAAGCGCCGGTCCACGACCGACACCACTTCCGCGAGTTCGTCGTCCACACGGACCAGCCTGCACCCGCTATCACGAACGACCTCGCGGGTCGCGGCTTCGCGGTCCACGCCCTCGACGACCACTACATTCAGGTCTGTATCACCGACGTGAACGCCGATGCCGCGGATGAACTGGTCGCGGCCTTCGAGGAGGTAGCCTAATGAACTTCGACCAAGCCCGATTCAGCCGCGACGACGTGTACGAGCCGCTTCTGTCCGAAAAGGACAGTACTACCGTCGAGGTCGACTCGGAGGACGTCCTCCCGGACGACCTGACCCGCGACGAACTCACGCTACCGGGGCTTTCGGAGCCGCAGCTGGCGCGACACTACACGCGTCTGTCGCAGATGAACTACAGCGTCGAACTGGGGCCGTACCCGCTCGGGTCGTGTACGATGAAGTACAACCCGTCGTTCACCGAGGACGTTGCGGCCGACCCCAACGCCGCTGTCCACCCTGCCCGGTCCGACCGGACGGTTCAGGGGACGCTCGGTCTCCTGCACGGTCTCCAGGAGTATCTCGCCGAAATCGGCGGCATGGACGCCGTGACGCTCCATCCCCCAGCGGGTGCCGCAGGCGAATTCACGGGTATTCTCGTCGCAAAAGCGTATCACGAGTCGCGCGACGACGACCGCTCGGAGATTATCATCCCCTCGTCGGCCCACGGGACGAACTTCGCATCGGCCGCCCTGGCGGGCTACGACGTGGTCGAACTCCCCTCGGACGACGATGGTCGCGTCGATATGGAGGCGCTGGACGCCGCCATCTCCGAGGAGACGGCCGCGCTCATGCTCACGAACCCGAACACGCTCGGATTGTTCGAACGCGACATCGTCGACATCGCCGAGATGGTCCACGACGCTGGCGGCCTGCTCTACTACGACGGGGCGAACCTCAACGCCCTCCTCGGGCGCGCTCGCCCCGGTGATATGGGCTTCGACATCGTTCACTACAACGTCCACAAGACGTTTGCCACGCCGCACGGCGGCGGTGGTCCCGGTGCCGGCCCGGTCGGCGTCGTCGACGAACTCGCAGAATTCCTCCCGAGTCCGATGGTTCGCGAGACGGCCGCGGGGTACGAACAGTACGAGCCGGAGTCGTCCATCGGCAAGGTTCACGGCTTCACCGGCAACTGGCTGGTGCTCATCAAGGCGTACGCCTACATCGCCCGTCTGGGCGACGACGGCCTCGCAGACTCCAGCGCGAAGGCCGTGCTGAACGCGAATTACCTCGCTTCGCAGGTGGACTTGGAGGTCCCGTACGGACCGTTCCACCACGAGTTCGCGGCGACTGCCGGCGACCGAGACGCCGCAGACGTGGCAAAGCGCATGCTCGATTACGGCGTCCACCCGCCGACGACGAAGTGGCCGGAACTCGTCTCGCAGGCGATGCTCACCGAACCCACGGAAGTCGAGGACAAGGCGTCCCTGGACGACCTCGCACACGCCTTTAACGCCGCATATGCTGACTCTGACGAGGCACTCGAATCTGCGCCCTCGAAGACGAGCGCTCGCCGCATCGACCAGGTGTCTGCGGCCCGGAACCCGCGGCTTTCGTGGCAGGCGCTCGAACAGGACGAATAACGAAGAATCTCTTTTTCGGCGGTTACGCTTCGGCTTCGACGTAGGTTTCCACGTCGTCGGTGATGTGGATGTAGCCGTAGTCGCACTCGGTGCAGTGCCACTTGGTTTTCTTGCCGAGGTGGACGAGCATGCTGGCGGCGAGGTAGAACGTGTCGTTACCGCAGACGGGGCAGTCGCGCTCGATTTCGAGGTCGCTCATACCCCGGATTCTGTCGGGGTCGTTGTTGAAGATATTGGTTCGTCGGCGGGTGTTTAACGGTGTGATAAATCAGATAGCGCGATATGAAATTCGAACCTGGACTGCAAACTCGACAGGACCCCGATAGAGGAAGTATTCTGCTGTTCTAATGGTGGATACCGAAGAAACGTCAGCAATTCTATTGAACAAGCAACTAAACTCCCGTCCGAAGCGATGACGGATACACTCACGAAGATCAAAGCGCGCTTGCTCACCTTCGACGTGGACGCGTGGAACCACCCACGGCGAGCACAGTTACTCTCCGTACTGTTTCTCGCTTTCGGTGGTGTGGTAAGTCTCTCGCTCCAACTGGAACTGACTCACCGAGGGTACACCGTTGAACCGCGCGGTGTATTCACGGTCCTAATTATGCTTAGCGTTCAAATCGTCGGTCTCATCGGACTTGCAGTACTCGATTGAAGTTTCGGTCACGCGCGTGGCTATTTAGCGTTAGACAGCACCGGAAAACCGTCACGACGTGCAGACGGCCATTGCGATTATTCCTTCCGGCTCATCGTAGAGGTTTGTAGTGTTGTGTATTCAATATGAAGTAAGTGGAAAGACCTGGCGACGTGAAGCGGCGCTCTCCATTTCAGGACACCAGACGTAGATAAGATAGCTGTATCAAATAGGATTTGAAATAGATACAGTCTGTGTTGATTCTAAGATTATTTCTCTATCTAACGACTCTATTGTGATCGCCAAATGAGCAACCGTACATAAGTAGGGCTGTAGCCCCGGTTAGGTAACCACACTGTGTGAACAACAGTTCTGAAATTCATGGCTCGTTTGCTCAGCAACATCCTATTAGTTCTGGTTTATATGCTTTTTAATTTGATTATATGATAGTCTAATTTCTATCATATAAAATGTAGTTTAGATATACAATCAGAAAATTTTATGTTGGCGAATTGAGAGTTGGTAACCAGGATGTCGGAAGATAATCCTAGTCGAAGCAGACGAAATGTACTGAAGAAGATTGGTACCACTGCTGCCGCTCTTACCTTAGGTGCAACTGGCTCAGCAGCGGCTAGCGAGTGGTCTACGCAAGCGAATAAGGAACACTTTGTCAAGGTCAAGATTGATTCTGATGAGAAGGACACATACAATTATGCATTAGAACTTCCGGATCCAGATCCAGAGCTGGTTAATGTGGAAGAGGGTGCAGTACTTGATGGGAAAGACAAAGTTGACGACGACGGAAGAGAGATCACAACCGTAGATGGTGAACTTAATGGGTATGAGGACCCGTATTACGACGAGTACCGGTTTGATCATGTAAACGGTGAGTTCAACTGGGACGACAATGCAAATTACGCGGACCCCGAAATTGAAGTGATTTTTGACCATAACACGCTACAACATGGATAAAAAATAGATAGTAGTGCTCTAAGATTAACACTACCATTTTATATTCTAGTACTAATTGATATAATGATAGAAGTGCAGTTATTGGTGGAGAGATATAGCTCAACTGCTGTCCGCAACGCAGGTTTAGATGTTGAGCAAGAGGGTCCTGAAACTACAATTGAAACTTTCAACACATGTATTAGATGTAGTGATTTTAGCCTTAATAGGGTGAAAAATGCAGTTAGTTGCTGTACAGTCCGAACGCCCTGTAGAGACCCAGTAGCAAAAACAAAAGTAATTAGCTACCTAGAGCCTATTTGTTTGAATAATAGAATTATATATCTTAAACAATGTTTGTTAGAGCAGGAACCTCACAACGTAACAAAAAGAGGCGATCGAAATGCACTCTAAAATATTAACAGTTGCCCGTCAAGATTTTGAATATACACTTACGAACCGAATCTTCTGGGTCGTCTCGTTAGTTGTTGTTCTACTCACAGTACCATCGACTGCGAGTTTTATTGGTTCCAGGGGTTTTGAACCACAATACTTGACTGTTATCTCATACAACAACCGGGTTTACTTCTCCTTGCTTGCGGGGGTCATCGCGTACACTGCAATTTGCGGTGAGCGGGAAACCGGAACGATTCGGTTGGTACTCGGTTCGTCCGGGACTCGTCGAGAGATAGTGTTCGGGAAGCTATTAGCACGAAATGCAGCTGCGCTCGTGATTCTCGTGCCAGTCCTCGTGCTGATGGAGCTCTCGATATATCTCCAGCAGGGGCAACACTACCTTCACCTCTATCTCCCGATTGCACTCTGGACGATTGTCTACACAGTATCGTGGGTGACGTTTGCAGTCGGAATCTCCGCGGCGGTTGCTTCTCGGTACCGAGCACTAGGTATCATCGGTGCCACGTATTTGTGTTTCAGCCCCATCGGCGAAGTCTGGTCAACAGTGGTGTATCCGCTTTCGTCGCTCCTGTTTACCGGAAAACTGTCCACAGGTGCCTTCGACAAGCTCGGGTCCGGAGACGCTCCGATGTGGGCGCAGTACGTCGAACACCTGAACCCAGTCGCCGTGTACATCGGCGGTGGGCCGTGGGTCGAACACATCGGTATGGCCGACCAGCTCACCATCGTCTGGCCGAACGTATTCGGGTTCTTCACATTCCTCCTGTTCGGCACGTTGCCGCTCTTCGTTGGCTACCGACGGTTCAACCGCGCAGACCTCGGTGGCGGAACTACCGATAGTCGGTTGCTCGGATACTTCTCGACTCAACTCCGTAGGCTGTTCCCGAGTGCGGGCACCAACACAATTCAGGGCCGCTTCCACGAGCACTTCACCGGTGCGGACACTCCCAGATACATCACGATTGCAGTCGCAGACTGTCTCCGATTGCTCAAGAGTCGGACTATATGGACCGTAACACCTGCCTTCTTTATTTTGAGCCTCGTCGTGTTTCGAGGTCAAATTGAGGTCGATAACACCGAGGTCTTCCTCATTCCAGGACTCTGTGTCTTCATGCTCGCCGGTCTGCTGGCGTATCCCGCAATCGGGAGTGAGCGAGAGACCGGCACGCTTCGCTTGTCGCTTGGACTCGACGGAACCCGACGCGACGTGCTCCTCGGAAAAATCGCATCCAGAACGGTAGCTGTGGTCGTCGTACTGCTCCCTGCATTACTCGTCACACTCTCTTTTAATGTCCTTCAAGCAGAGGGCACGCCATTCCATCTATATCTATTCATGTCGATGGGGACGGTGCTGTATGCAGTCAGCTGGACGTGGTTCGCTATCGGAGTTTCAGCGGCAGTCACATCCCGGTTTCGAGCACTGATTACCGTCGGCGGAACCTACCTGTTCGTTACTCCACTCACCGGGGTGTGGAATAGCACTGTTGAACCAGTATTTGGGTTCCTTTTCACGGGTGAGTTTGCGAACGACCACTTTTTCACTCTTGGGTCGTCGGTAGTTCCCACATGGGTCCGATACACAGGCCGACTCAACCCACCAACTGCGTATTATGTCGGACAAGAGTGGTTGGTCACCGTATTCGGCCCTCCCAAGCAGGACGTTGGCGTCTTCCCGAACCTGTTCGGCCTCCTCGTCCTCATTCTACTCGGCACGTTGCCACTCATCTGGGGCTATCGGCGGTTCGAGCAAGCTGACCTGAGCTGACCTGAGCTGGGACTCGCTGGGGAAGACAGCAGTCACCAACGATTCCCGTATTGTCTGGTTCTCTTTACTGTCTATCGAACAGACCCGAGACGAACGCCGATGTCACCGGACGATTCGGTCGAGGGCGACAGCGATGAAGGCGGTGACAGGCTCGAATCCGGCGTCGATGCGCAGTAATAGAAGTAGTGGCTGTTACGCGTCGGACGAGTCGATGCTTCCCAGTTCAGGAACTGTATCTTCTCCGGCCCGCTCCTGCAGTTTGCCGATGACGACGGAGACGGCGTAGATACCTACTGCGAACAGGACAATGACGCCCCCCGCAGTGGCCCCACCGTAGTAAGAGACACCGATACCGAGGAGGACCGCGAGTTCGGCGAGAACGACCGAGACGAGAAGCGACTCGGTGAAACTCTTGGAGACCTGCGCCGCGCCCGCGACCGGGACGACGAGCATCGCGGCGACGAGGATGACGCCCATAATCTGCATCGCACCGACGACGACCAGCGCGGTGAGCATGACCATCACGCGGTTGTACCACGTGACCGAGATGCCCGACACTGCTGCTGCGGTCTCGTCAAAGGTGACGTAAAGCAGTTGGTTCCGGGTGAGGGCAATCGTCGCGACGATGATACCGAAGAGAACGAGGAGGATAGCCGCGTTCTCCGCGGAAACGGTCGAGAGATTCCCGAAGAGATACTGGTTGATACCGACTGCGAGGCCGCCCGCGTTGAGGCTGATAAGCACCGTCCCCAGCGCGAACCCGGTCGAGAGCACGATTGCCATCGACACGTCGTTGTAGGCGTCGGTCGCCTCGGAGATGAGTTCGATGAGGAGTGCGGCGATGACGGCGACGACGACGGCCGTCAGGTACGGCGAGACGCCGAGGCTGAATACGCCGTTGAGGAACAACCCGACCGCGACACCGGCGAAGGCGGTGTGTGCGAGGGCGTCGCCGATGAGCGCGAGTTGCCTATGAACCAGAAACGTCCCGATGAGAGGAGCCATCACGCCGATGCAGAGACCGACGAGGATGGCCCGGTGCATGAACTGGTACTGGAGAAATTCGAGTCCCGTCACGTCGCGGACGACGAACAGCAGGTCCGACCAGAGCGAGAGGAACCAGTAGAGTGGTGCGAGGACCGTGTCTAACGGACCGGCCTGCAACAGGGTGAAGAGTTCGATGTGCATCACACATCACCCATGAACGTCGCGGCCGTCCCGAAGGCCCGGGCGAGCGCGTCGCTCTCGACGAAGTCGTCGGTCGGACCGTCGAAGTACACTTCACGGTTGAGACAGACGATACGCTCTGCGTGGTCAGTGACCGCGCCGAGGTCGTGCTCGATGAGGAGAATCGTGATTCCGTCCTCGTTGAGCGATTCGAGCAGGTCGTAGAACGCGTCGACCGACTCGGCGTCGACACCGACTGTTGGCTCGTCCAAGACGAGTAAGTCGGCTTCCCCGGCGAGTGCGCGGGCGATGAATGCGCGCTGGCGCTGGCCACCCGAGAGTTGGGTTACGCGTCGGTCAGCAAAGGCCGACATCCCGACCGTGGCGAGCGCTTCGTCGACGATTTTGTGGTCTTTGCCCGAGAGTATCCCGAAGCCGACGTGGGGGAACCGACCCATTTTGACGACTTCCCGAACCGTGATTGGCATCTCCTTCGAGGCGCTCGCGTGCTGAGCGACGTACCCGATACGAGCGCCGTCGTCGAACGTGCGCGAGGGTTCACCGAACAGTTGCGCCGACCCCGTATCGGGTTGGAGTAAGCCGAGGATGAGCTTCATCAGCGTCGACTTCCCCGAGCCATTCGGGCCGACGACGGCGACGTACTCGCCGGGGTTGATACGGAGCGAGATATCTTCGACGACGGGTGCCGCGGTGTACCCGAACTCGACGTTCGACAGTTCGATGAGCGGGTCCGCCGATTCGGCTGCCGATTTCGGCTCCGATTCCGGTTCAGCGTGTTCTTTATCGCTTAAAATGCTCATTCAAAGTTCCTCCACTCGTCAGCCCACCCGTCGTAGCCCGCCTCAGTTGGGGACTTGTTGCCGAGGACGACTTCGAAGGTGGGCATGTTGATTTTGTACGCGATTTCCTCGTAGCCCCAGTTGTTTTCGACCCACTCCTCGCGGACGCCCGCGTAGGGAGTCACTGGGTAGTACGACTCGACTGCGGTCTCAGCAATTAGCTGTTTCGCGGGCTTGCGCGTCTCGAAGACGCCGGCACCGATGTACTTGATGTCGTTTTCGTCGATAACGTTCTTTGCTTCCGTGATGTCCGACGGCTTCACGTCGCCGCTGGCTGCGAGATTGACCACGAGCGGGCGCATCTCGACGCCATAGCGGACGCCGATGTACTGGAACGCGTTGTGGGCTGCCAGCTGGACGACGTCCCGAGATGCGCGGTCGAAGATATCTTGGTAGTCCTGGTCGATTCGGTCGAGTACGTCGGTCTTGTACGTCGACGCGTTCTCGCGGAAGGTATCTTCGTGGCCGGGTGCGAGTTCGACCAGCCCCTCCGTGATGTTGTCGACGGAGGTTTTCGCACGCTGCGGGTCGAGCCAGAAGTGCGGGTCTTTCCCGCGACCTTGACCGACGCCCTCTTCGTCCCTGTCGAGGCTGGCGGCGAGTTCGACGAGTTCGACACCCTCGCGGACGTTGATGAGTTGGGTGTCGATGTCGTCGTCTTTCAGCGTTTGAATCGCGCGGTCTGCCCACGGCTGGAAGTCCTCTCCGACGTGGATGAACGCGTCCGCTTCGATGATATCTCTCGTGACGCTCGCGTCGGGTTCCCACCCGTGGCCGTGGAGACCGGTCGGTATCAGATTCTTCACCGTGACCGGCGTGTCCTTTGTAATCTTCCGCGCGAAATCGTAGAAACTGAAGAATGACGCGACGGCAACGGGTCCATCGTCGGACCCAGAATTGGAGTTACCCCCGCTAACAGTACTACTCGTTCCACCCAGACAACCGGCGAATCCGGCGGTGGCGAGTCCGGCCCCCGCTGTGAGAATCTTCCTACGCGAGACAGCCGAATTCGTCAGACGACTTTTGTCATCCATTACAATATGAAGTAGATTACACCCAACACATATATTTGTTGCTCTAAGTATGATTTTAGACTAGTCTAATTTTGGCGAGGGCAAGCAGATAGCTGCCGGTGCAAATCTCTTTCCCGGGGGACACCCAAAGCCGAATATGGGAATCGTGTTATACGCGCTCGATGGCTGTCCGTTCTGTGAGGCGGTCCACGACGCGCTTTCGACCGCCGGTGTCGACTACGAGACACACTGGGTCGATGCGCTTCACTCTGAGCGCGATGAGGTAAAGCGAGTCAGCGGCCAGCGCGCTGTCCCCGTTCTCGTCGACGACGACCACGGCGTGACGATGGCCGAAAGCGAAAAGATTCTCCAGTACATCGACCAGACTCTCGCACAATGAAGGTATACACCGGCCGCGGCGACGAGGGAATGACCGACCTGCGGGATATGACCCGCGTGTCGAAAACGAGCCACCGAATCGAGGCGTACGGCACCGTCGACGAGGTAAATGCCATCGTCGGGACCGCCCGTCCGACCGGGTACGACGACGTGGACGAACTCCTCGAAATCGTACAGAACCACCTCCACATCGTCCAGGCGGACCTTGCAAATCCCGACCCCGACGAAGACGACCCGCAGGTCCGCGAGGAACACGTCGAAGCACTCGAAACACGAATCGACGAAGCCGACGAGGAGCTCGACCCGCTTACCTCGTTTATCCTCCCCGGCGGAAGCGAAACGGGGGCGAAACTCCACCACGCCCGCACCGTCTCCCGACGAGCGGAGCGGCGCGCCGTCTCGCTCGCCTCCGAGGAACCCATCAATGCCGAAGTCGTCGCCTATCTCAACCGACTGTCGGACGCGCTTTTCGTCTACGCTCGACTGGTCAACAAACGCGACGGCGTCCCTGAAGCGTCGCCGACATACTGAGAGTGCAGACGCTCACGGGAGGATAAGGTGTCCAGGACGGACGGATCGTGCCCACGGTATCGCCGCCCCGGAAGGGCCAGACGCTAACTGGGGGCCAACCACGGGGGGTGGTCGGTGTCCCAGTTTTAGGTACGCCTAAGAATCACTAAAGTGTATCGCTCTTTCTCTGAAATATGAGTCTTGGTATCTATTGACATAATCGTTTTCTCGTTGCCGGGACTATATGGGGGCATGAACCGACACTTCAGTGATGCGAGATACTACTTCCGACGAGGGTTTGAGCACCTGTACGACGGTCTCACCGAAGAGACAGAACCGCTCCGCCGCCGTCTGATGGAGATGCTCGGGCGTGAGGAAGCAGAGGAAGCGGGGCCGCAGACGCCTCGCGAGCGTGTCGAACGGGGTGCCCGGGAAGCGGCCACCCAAGGTCGGCAGGCCGTGCGGAAAGTCCGCAGGCGCGTGCGGTAATCCTGCCGGCAAAGGAGTCGCGTTCTGCCCCTAATCGGGGCACAACGTAAGTCTTAATTGGCGGCGCGGGAAAGCAGAATCCGTAGCCGGGTTGGTGGTCTAGCTAGGTTATGACGGCTCCTTCACACGGAGCAGGTCGGCAGTTCGAATCTGCCCCAACCCATTTTCTGATTCCTCGCAACGACGAGCGATAGCGAGGAGTCCGTGGAATCGAAACTGGAGACGGCAGATTCGAACTCGGGAGCGAAGCGAACGCAGTGAGTGGAGCGACCAACGTTCGAATCTGCCCCAACCCACTGCGTCACGTGCTTCTCACACAATAGGTACTCGCCGATACCACAATTCAACCACCTATTGACCCGTATTCACAACGGATTCGTTCGACTCAGTTTCGTTCGATTCGGGTTCATCCGGTTCAAGGACAAGGGAGTCACCGACCTCAGATTCATTCGATTCAGACTCGTTCGAATCAGGTTCGTCTGGTTCAGGGATAATCTGCTCACTAATGTCGAACCGGATTGGAACCGGACAGTCGGCAACTGGCTCCGGAAGCGTTGCGTGAACCCGGTCGGCGACTTCAGCAGACGTTACGTGGATGACCAACTCTCGGTCGCCGCTGACTCCCCACACGCCGTCACGCTCTAGCAGGTCGTCATCGTACCTGTCTCTGAGGTCCGAGACGGTGCAGACTGTGAAGGTAGACCGATAATCGGCGTTCTCCGCGTGGAAGACAACCCGATATTGACCTGCTGTGATATTTGTCACGTGAAACTGAAAGTCGTCTGCAGGAACGTCTATTGGGACGTTCCACGTTTTGACAGTAGATCCACCAACTGGGTGGGTAGTTGGTTCGTCCAAATCGAGTGTGATACCAGACCAAACTGTCATCCACCCAGTAGTTGTTCGTTTTTGGATGGAGAAGGGTTCGCCTGGTTGGCTTTTGACCTGTCCGTCAGTTGCTGTAAGGATTATTCGAAGTGGGTCACCGGGTGCAACCGTCTGGGTGTTGAGCATAAGTGTCCCATTTGCAGGGGGTTCGATACTGCTATCGGACTGCTCAGTTGGCGTGTCAACCTGTGAACGGTAGGACGGAATCTCAGTGAAGTTATGCTCAGTAGCTGGGGCAGCTGGTTCCGTACTATCTGCAATGAAAAGACCTGTACCTACAGACCCGGCAAAGACAGCAAACCCGACTGCGATAACCGCAACTGAAGAAGACTGAGCGCGTTTGTCGAAGCGATTCTGCACCGCTACTATCGAGCGAATACGTCTGATTCGCCCTCTGAACTGTTGCAGTATATTCTTCATAGGGCAGTTCGCTATTCGCGGAGTAGTATGTTAAAAAATAGCATAGGTGGTGGATCACAAGAAATAACAGATTGCCAAAATCGACACACACTCTTTCTGAAAGCCCGTCTCACCGCGTCTACACCTCCTTTCAGTAACCCCACACCGCCAAAAGCTCATCCGGTACATGAAGCAGTCCGAATCAAACAAGCAGAACCACGAGGAGCATGTCATAGAATCGTCCCCAAGGAATTGGTTTTACTCCGACCTTCAGCGAATCGGCTGTTAAATGGCGTGTGCGTATTTGTAACAACTGTTAAGCTAATCAATCGCCACAAATTCGGTAATGAGTGATGGAAACAACCAGCGCTCCCCCCGAGACAATGATAGGAAAATTGACGTTTCTGGTAATCTAGATACTACTAGCGACGCGAACAACGACGCATCTACCCTCACAAACACGACCTTCACATTAAGTACTGAGGGTGGAGACAATGGCACACGCACCGTCCAATTCTCCATACCTCGTGGGGTATCCCTTACCGTCCAACGAGCTAAACGCCACATAGGCTCAAATACAGCTCCAGTCCACAATTTTCAAGATCCAGTCGATGGTCACACCTACTTAGAACTTCAGTACAGCAATGACCCTGAAGACGGGTACCCCCGTATTAATGCCCGGGAACACCCTGATCTCCCATCGCCGCTGCGCACACCGGAGATGGACCACAAATTCCACCCGGTATCAGCACACAAAGTTATTATTTCAGCAGACTGCTTCGGAAATACGACGACAACTTCCGCAAACTGGCCCGACCTCTACTAAGATATTTTGTTCCAATGAGGGTATCATACAATAGTTCCCAACTACCATTATTCACGAACTCAATCATGGATAAAGCATACAACTGGTGGAATCACTGGATTGTAAGCAAAGTGAGGACTGTATAATCGCTGGATAGCGGGTGTGAGACGGATTCTATGACGCGCTCTCACGAGTATTGTGTAGCCGACCGGGATAAAGAAGTCCTTGACGAGACTGCGAGAGGTATCGCGGTGACACCCGGAAGGAACCACTCCCGCGAGATGAAACTCATACCGACGACGAACGCGTAGGCGAGTGGCAGGTTGACCACGAGGTCGTTCCACCACGAAAGCGAAGAGAGCACGAACCCAACGACGGCGAGGAGTCCACCCTTGACGCGCCGCGTTTCCACCCCTCTAGCTCGGGGGGCAGCAGGAACAACCTTGTCGCCACCGACAAAGGTGCATTCGATACAGTTGAGTCCCGAACTGCGCGCACGCCGAGCGGTGACGACGACGGAAGCGTCTGCGAATTTAAGGTAATATTTACCACGACATTGTTAAACATAGTCACAGACTTTCTCGCGCGGAAATTCGCGCCTTTAGCCCGTCGGGGCCTTGCGATTTCGCTCCTTCTTGTGGGGTGGTAACGGGACGAAGTTTCAAGACAGGACAGGTTGTATATCAGAATGTATTATGGATATTGCTGATATCGCCACTCCTGATTTCATCGAGGTCGACGTTGACGAGCGATTAGGCAAGGTCCGCTCTATCTTCGAGCGGGAGAACCCTAAAGCCATCATCGTCCAGAACGACGGCGAGTACGCGGGCGTCATCGGTGAGAAGCAACTCATCAACTCGCACGTCGAAGACAACACGAAAGCAGCGGCTCTCACCCAAGCCGTCCCCAAGATAGACCGACACGAGGACGTGCGCGAGGTCGCACGGATGCTCGTCGAGGGCAACACGAAGGTTGCGCCAGTCTACGAGGGTGAAAAGCAGTACGGAATCATCACGCAGGACGCCATCCTCGAGGCAGTCCTCGACAATCTCGACGCGCTGACGGTCGAACAGATCTACACCGACGATGTCGTCACCATCGGCGAGCGCGACCACCTCGGGCAGGCTATCAACCGGCTCCGAGAACACGGTATCTCGCGGCTCCCGGTTGTCGACAGTGAAAACCGTCTCGCCGGTATCCTGACTACCTACGACCTCGTCGAGTTCATGGTGCGCGACGAAGGCCGCCAGGGCAAACAGGACCGCCGCGGCGACACCGACCGAATGCTCGACCTCCCTGTGTACGACCTGATGACCAGTCCGGCGCGCACGGCGTCGCCCGGGGAGAGCGTCCGCGACGCAGTCGCGCGCATGTTCGAAGACAACATCGCCGGACTCGTCGTCACGCCGGAAGACGACGACGGCGAGGTGCTCGGCGTCATGACGAAGACCGACGTGCTTCGCGCGCTCACGTACACGGAAGAAGAACAGATGGACGTGCAGGTCACGAACATCGGGCTGCTCGAGACGCTCACCCGTTCGACTATTGTCTCGGCCATCACCGAGGTGGCAGACAAGTACCAGCGGATGAACGTTCACCACGCCCACGTTCGCTTCCACGAACACAAAGAGAAACTCCGCGGCACGCCGCTCATCCAGTGCCAGATTCGGCTCCGCACGAGCCACGGCCAACTGGCTGGTAGCGGCGAGGGCTACGGGGCAGAACACGCGTTCCACGTCGCGCTCGACAAACTCGAACGCAACGTGCTCGAAGTGAAGGGCTTCGAAGCCGACGAACGCTACCGCGGACAGCTCCTGCGGAAGCTGAACGAGCTGTAATCGACCACACGAACTGAAACGCCACGCGAACGGATGCGCCCACAGGATTCGACCGGGT
>NZ_JBZRPK010000501.1:0-6030 GCF_058382125.1 Haloferax sp. s1 | reverse complement strand
CGTTTGTCGTCATGAATGGTACCGCTGCGAGGCTGGTGGCCAACCTCGCTCGACACCTGAACTGTTTGGCTATACATGAATACCCGAACCGGTTGTTCCCGAAACGTGGAAATATCCCGAACATGTTCGCGAATGTTTTTGTCTCGGTAGGGGGAAAGGACCATATACAGATGCCCAGGGCAACACTTTCTCTCAGTCTCCCCGACGTGGTTTGGGTCTCCGACCTCTCCAGTCGGTACCCCGACGCCGAGTTCACCGTCCTCGCAGCCATGCCCGCCGAAGAGACGGGTGTCGGACTCGTCGAGATACACGCGGACGATATCGAGCCAATCGTTACGACAATCGACGAGTACGACTCGGTCGTCTCGGTGACGATTCTCGAAGCGCAACCCGACCAAGCGTTGGTCCAGTTCGAGACGACCGAGCCGTTGTTGATTCTCACCTTGAGTGAGGTCGGCATCCCGCTCGAACTCCCGATTACGATTGTCGATAGCGAGGTTATCGTCGAGGTTACGGCACCCCGAGAGAGCCTCTCGGAGTTAGGAAAACAGCTTACCCAGTTCGGTATCCCGTTCGACCTCGTCTCGATTCACCAGTCGGTCAGCACGGAGTCGCTTCTCACCGACGACCAGTACGACCTCCTCGAAACGGCAGTCTCGGAGGGGTACTACGACACGCCGCGTACGTGTACACTCACAGCGCTGGCCGACACCGTGGGTCTGGCGAAGTCGACGACGAGCGAAAAACTCCACCGTGCCGAGGGAAAAGTCATGAAAGCGTTCCTCACGCGGGACGACATCACGTTAGATTGAGTGTGCCGCCAGGCCAACGCTTCCGTAGTCGTGGTTTTCTGCTATTTCGTTGTCTCGCTTCCTGACTACTCCCGCTGTCCCGTCTCCTTCCTGACTTCCGACCAGAGTTGTGAGAGCTGGTCTGACGCCGACCGCGACGGCGAAGAGACTGACAGGTCGAGTTCGCCCGAAGTATGTGTCACAACCACTTCGTCGAACCCGAGTGCGTACTGCGCGGCCTCCCGTTTGTCGCCGCGCTTATCGAGTAACCCGGCGTCGACCATCTGTTCGAGTTTCCGGTACACTGTCGACCGGGGAAGGTTACAGGTATCCGCGATTTCGCTGGCGGTCATCGGACTGTCGAGGTGTCTGAGGACTGTCCGACACTGCTGACTCGTGAGCGCGTCGAACACGGTCTGAAAATCCGGTTCGAGCGCGTCAGAGAGAGGGTTCGTAGACATCGACTCAGTTCCTCGGGTGTACGGGTGTACTCTGCTCGCAATCCATATCGCGCTGTCGGTATATCCTCAGCTAGTGGGAAAGGTGTGTGGTCCAGTGGCGTAACACGCCGAACGATTGGCCGCCGGTTCTGACAGGTAATCTCACTTGACCTGTTTTCCCTCTCGGAATGTATCGGCGACCCCGAACATGTTCGAATTATTCCTGAGGCCTGGGAACAGACGAGCGTTATACCGATACCCTGGGCTAACGACCGGTTGTAATGAGAAAATACGTCGGTGCACCCGGTTCGACGATGTCGCGTCGCGAGTTCCTCGCTGCGACCGGCGGGGCAGGTATCTTTGGTCTCGCTGGCTGTACTGCGCCCACGAACGAAGATTCGAATGCAGCAGTCGGTACCGCTGATACAACGACGGCGGCAACTGACAACTCGACGCTGCCGTACACCAGTCCGCCCGAGGTGGTTCAGGTTGACGACCAGGGCGGCAAAGTGACGCTCAAGAGCGCACCAGCACGCCACGCTGTCCACCCCGGCGAGTCGATGGGCGGCCCTGTCGAGTTACCGCAGGTGTGGGCATTCAGTGCTGACGATGGTGACCCGAGCGTTCCCGGTCCGATTCTCCGGACGACCGAGGGCAACGACATGGAAGTGACGCTCGACAACACCGACGGGATGCGCCCTCACACGGTCCACTTCCACGGTGCGCAAAAGGCGTGGAAGGACGACGGCGTACCGACGACGACGGGTATCCGCGTCGACCCAGGCGAGAAACACACCTACACCATCCCGGCGAACGTTCCCGGCACCCACCTCTATCACTGCCACTACCAGACCCATCGCCACATCGAGATGGGGATGTACGGTATCTTCCGTGTCGACCCGAAGGGCTACGAACCGGCCGACAAGGAGTACTTCATGACGGTTAGAGACTGGGATTCGCGGCTTCCCCGGCAGATGGCTGGCGAGGACGTGAGCTACGACCCGCGTAACCGCAAGCCCGACGTGTTCACCGTCAACGGGAAGAGCGCCCCGCGGACGCTCCACCCCGAAGATGGCTCACCGATTATCGTCGAACACGGCGACAAAGTCCGGCTTCACTACGTCAACGCGGGCTACATGAGCCACCCGATGCACATCCACAACCACCGCTTCCAACTCGTCGAGAAGGATGGTGGGGTCATCCCCGAGGCCGCGCGCTACGAGGAAGACGTGACGAATATCGCACCTGCGGAGCGCCATACTATCGAGTTCACTGCCGACTCAGAGCCGGGTATCTACCTGATGCACTGCCACAAGGTCAACCACGTGATGAACGGGGACTTCTACCCCGGCGGCATGCTCGGCGGCGTCGTCTACAAGGAAGCGATGAAGAGCGATATCTTCTCGCAACTGATGGACTACGCGGGCTACGAACCGCAATAACTCGCGAATAACGTTCCCGAGTCGTTCATTTTTGGCAGCCATACCCATCTACGTGAAGCGTCCGAGGGAGGGGTTCACGGGCTTTCGAGGGTGTGGTAGGTCGCTTTTCAGGAAACGAGAGTGGAGATGCTACTCAACAGAGGGACTAGAATCACGACTCCCGAGATAGCGGCCGCCCGTCGGACTGTGAGGTCGTGTACATCGTGAATTGCATACGTAAGTATGTAGCCAATCCACAGGTATCCAACGAACCCAGTCACGGTGTTGAGCAGGACGAGCCACTCCGGAAGCTGCGTTTGTGTCGGCGTAGTGGTTGGGAGTCCACCGGTGAGGTGAAGAACCCAGACCGTCGCTGTCGAAATCGTATTCACGAGTAACAGCGGCAACGCAACCCAACCAACAGTCACCACAGTGCTCGTAACCGAGCCAACGCCACCGGCCACTCGTGAGAGGATGTACACCAAGGCGGTCGAAACGACCCAGATACCGGCCGCGCCGATTCCGCCGCCGAGCAGGACCGCGACGACTTGGATACCCACCGAGAACTCGGCGTCGCTGAACTGCGACAGGAAGGGGAGACCACTTGCGACGGCGACGACCCCGGTGAGATACAGGATGAGTACAGCGCCAGCGAACGAGGGCGTGTGCTGTTCGAAAAACTCGTGTGGGGCAAAAAGCGGTGTGGAGGGCATTACTGACTGATTGTATTGTCAACCAATTATCTATTTGGGTGGTCGGGAACCAATCACTACCAGTGATAGCAACCTACACAACGCTCAGAGCCGCTTGTCATAAAGATTATCAGCTAGTGGTATAACTAGGTGGTTAATGGCGTCAACTCAAATGCAGCGTGCCCGCGACGGGCAGGTAACCCCGGCGATGGAACGCGTGGCAGAGCGTGAGAACCGTGACCCCGAGTTCGTCCGGGAGCAAGTCGCCAACGGGCAGGCCGTTATCCCGGCCAACCACGCCCACGAGTCGCTCGACCCGATGATTATCGGGCGGGAGTTCTCCACGAAGGTCAACGCCAACATCGGCAACAGCGAGGAGACGAGCAGCCTCGAAGGGGAACTCAAAAAACTTCACACGGCCGTTCACTACGGGGCCGACACCGTCATGGACCTCTCGACGGGGTCGAACCTCGACGAAATCCGGGAAGCGAACATCAAATATTCGCCCGTTCCGGTCGGGACGGTCCCGATTTACGAGGCGGTCAAACGCGCCGAAAGCCCCGAAGAAATCACCCACGAACTGCTGCTCGATGTCATCGAAAAGCAGGCCAAACAGGGCGTCGATTACATGACGATTCACGCCGGGGTGTTGATGGAACACCTCCCCTTGACCGACGGCCGGAAGACGGGAATCGTCTCTCGCGGCGGGTCTATCCTCGCACAATGGATGGAAGAAAACGGCATGCAGAACCCGCTGTACACGAAGTTCGAAGAGATCTGTGACATCTTCGCCGAGCACGACGTGACTTTCTCACTCGGCGATGGGCTTCGGCCGGGTTGTCTCGCCGACGCATCCGACGACGCGCAGTTTGCCGAACTCGAAACGCTGGGCGAACTCACCCGGACCGCGTGGGACCACGGTGTTCAGGTGATGGTCGAAGGCCCCGGACACGTTCCGATGGACGAGATTGCGGACAACGTCGAAGGACAGCAGGCGGTCTGTGACGGCGCGCCGTTCTACGTCCTCGGTCCCCTCGTCACCGACGTTGCTCCCGGCTACGACCACATTACGAGCGCTATCGGAGCGGCCGAAGCGGGTCGCTCCGGGGCCGCGATGCTGTGTTACGTGACGCCGAAAGAACATCTCGGACTTCCCGAGCAAGAGGACGTGCGCGAGGGACTCGCCGCGTACCGAATCGCCGCCCACGCGGCCGACGTCGCCAACGACCTGCCGGGCGCTCGCGACTGGGACGACGCGCTCTCGGAGGCACGCTACCAGTTCGACTGGCGTCGGCAGTTCGACCTCGCGCTCGACCCCGAACGCGCCCAGTCGTACCACGACCAGACGCTGCCCGGCGACAACTACAAGGAAGCGCGGTTCTGCTCGATGTGTGGTGTCGAGTTCTGTTCGATGCGCATCGACCAAGACGCCCGCGACGCCGACGGCGAGATGTCGGAAATCGAATCCGAGACGGACCTGAACGTGTCCGAAGCTGCTGAGGCGAACCTTCCCCCGGTCGGCACGCACGACACGAGCGGCGTCCCCGAGGAAATCGAAATCAACGGCGTCACGTTCACGCCGGAACACGACCACGAACACGAACACAGCCACGCCGACGACTAAAGGGCCGAAAACCCTCAGTCCGAAGTGGACGAGACCGCCTCACCGAGGAGCACCACACCGCCGAGCAGGCAGCCAGTCACGAGGGCAATCAATGGTCCGACGAACGCCCCTTTCCCGCCGTACCGATGGAATTCCTCGGTGACGACGAGTGTCCGAACGTTCAGGAGCGTGAGTCCAAGCGTCACGAAACTCAGTCCGACGATGACGACCGAGGCGATACTGCGTTCGGCGGCACGAACCTGAGTGAGGGAAACCACGCTCAGGAGGGCTGGTGTAACCCATATCCCACCACCGAGTACGACCCCTCCCAGTGTCGTCGCCGACAACTGCGAGAGACGCACAGGCGGAATGGTGAACAGTGCGATGAGAACCCCGAAAACGCCGACGGCGAGTCCTTGCTGGAGACGCCGAATCCGGGACCCACCTCTCGCTGCCATAAATGTTGTGTGGGTGTCACTTACTAATACGTTGCGGCGAACAGCGAACAGCGTGCAATCGGATATTTCCGCGACGTGTCGGTGGCTTCATTTTCTCCGTGTTTGAATTGCTACCTCGATGGTCCTCGGCGATTTCGTCCCCTCGTCTCCGCTCGTGAACGTCCTCGTGGTTCTCCTTACGCCCGGCCTCATCTGGTTCGGCAGCGGGTGGCTCGAAGAGTCTGCGGACCACCTCGCGACCCACTACGGCCTGCCAGCAGTGGTTCAAGGCTCGATTATCGTCGCGCTTGGGTCGAGTTTCCCCGAGTTCGCAAGCGTCACTATCGCTGCGGCCGCCGGTGTCTTCGACATGGGTGTCGGCGCAATTGTCGGGTCCGCCATCTTCAACATTCTCGTGATTCCGGCGCTGTCGGGACTCGCTTCCGAAGGCGACCTCGAAACCAGCCGTCTCGTCGTCTACAAGGAGGCGCAATTCTACATGGTCGCCGTCGCTACACTCGTGGTCACGTTTTCGCTTGCCGTCATCTACTTCCCCGAGCCGAACGCTCCACCGCTCACCGGCCAAATCACCCGTCCGCTCGCACTCATCCCGCTGTTTCTCTACGGACTCTACCTCTTCATTCAG
>NZ_JBZRPK010000502.1:5032-6061 GCF_058382125.1 Haloferax sp. s1 | reverse complement strand
GTTGGGCGCGGTGGTGAGCTTCTCGTGACGGAACGATGCGACTTCCTCGGAGGGGTCGTGGCCCTCGCAGTCGGCGGGGGCATGCCGGCCGAGGTATTCGGTCTCGAATAGCTTCATGAGAAGCGGGTCGGGGTAGACGAGCCCTTGTTCGGTCTCTAACTGCCCGTCCGAGGCCCACGCGTAGACGTGTTCGACGTACTCTTCGACCGTCTCGCGCTCGACGCCCTTCTCGGCGAGCAACGCATCGAGCACGTCGGCTTCCTGTTGCTCGAAGATGTGGTCTTCGACCATGTCGATGCGTCCCTCGTACTCCGAGGCCTCCGCGCGGGAGAACACGGGTGCGTCGGGCAACTCACCGACCATCTCGTCGAGCACGTCTCCGGGCATCACCACTGACGAGACATCGAGGTCAGGATGCCGTCGGTCGATGCGGTCGTGAAGCAGGTCGGCGATGACGTCGCGAGTGAACGTCACGGGAATCCCGTGTGTCCCCTCGCTGTCGCCGATGAACTCGAACGCGGACACCTCACGTCGCTGGTCGCCGACTTGGAGGTAGCCGCGGTCGAAGAGCAACGCCTTGTCCACGAGGTCGAATTCGAGTTCCGGGTCGCGAGGGATATCGTCGGGGTCCAGACGCGTCACGACGCTGTACAGCGCCGCCGCCTCGATGGTGTGCGGCGCGAGTTCGCGGGCCTGGACTTTCCCGGGACCCTTCCGCACGTCCAGTGTGACTGCTTCGGCGACGCGCTCGGCCATCGCCTCGGGGTCGTCGGTCCAGACGCTCGTCTCGTTCGTCAGTTCGCGCCGGATGAGTTCGGCCTCCAGCGAGAGGTTCGTCAGGTAGCGGAACTCGTGTTTATTGAGTCGGCGCTTGAGCGCCTTCAGCGGGTCGCGCCCGTTTCTATCGGCGAACTTGTCGAGTTCGGCGTCGTGGTCCGGATTCGAGATGATGACAAGCTGGGTGTCGATGTCCATCCCGATTCCCTTGTCCAGTTTCACGTGCCCCTCGTCGGGGACGTTCAGCAGCTT
>NZ_JBZRPK010000502.1:0-5022 GCF_058382125.1 Haloferax sp. s1 | reverse complement strand
ATGGTGAGAAGCCCATTGCCTTGCGAGAGCACGCCGTCGAAACTGAACGCCTGCGGGTTCTTGCGCCCGCGGGAGTTCAGTTCGCGAAGCATGCTCGGCATCCACGACCCGACGAGTCGCTCTTTGGGAGTCCCGTCGTCTTCCGAGTGGAGGACGCCGATGCCGCGACCCACGTCGACGACGTAGTTCTTCACTCGGAGGTGTTTCGGGTCCGTGACGGTGCTGAACAGTTCGTTCTTGCCGGCGCGGCGGAACTCCTCTTCGAGGTAGTTGTACGCCTCGAGACAGAACGGGTCGAGGTCCTGGTTCACGCTGATGGGGATGTGGTCGCCGTTCGCCCGGTTGAGGTCTCTGAGGAGTTGCCTTCGAACGTTGCTGGGGAAGACCGAAAGCGGGTGCGACTGAACTGGACTCTCGTACCAGTCCTCGTCGTCGGCGTCGACTTCGCCTCCGTAGGAGAGACCCCGCGTGTCTTCGGCGTTCGCGACGTTCCACTCGACAGTGTAGCGCCGCCCGGCGTCGGTCTTCGAGTACTCCCGGAGCCCGTTTATCAGACAGCGTTTCAACTCGGACTTGCCGGTCGCAGTCGGCCCATCGAACCAGACGATTTTCTCAGCCTTCCCGCGGTCGGCGGCGATGGTTCTGAGGTCGTCGACGAAGGCGTTGAGCACGTCTGTGTTGCCGAGAATCGCGTGCTCACCGTCGTTTGCGGGGTCGTCGAAGAAGCGGTACCGCTCTTTTTCTTCGCCCTGTTCGACGACCTGCCGGGTTCCCATCGACTCGATGGCTTCGAGCAGGTACTTCGACGCGTGCGACGCGATAGAGGGCGATTCGAACGCCGATTCGACGTACTCGGCGAGGCTCATCGGCTCCTCGTAGGTACCACGAAGCGCCTCGTCAGCGTCGCGGATGTAATCTCGCATGGTCACCCTTCGAGTTCGCTCTTGGCCACCTCCGCACCGGCGAACTCGAGCACCTCCCGGGCTCCGTCACGCGAGTAGCCCTGGTCGACGAGCGCGTCAATCCACGAGTTGCGTTCGTCGTCGTCCAGTTCGTTCGCGCTCACGAGCGCCGAGAAGTTGATGTTGTGTTTCTTGTCCTCCCAGAGTTTGCGCTCGAGCGCGCGGCGGAGTCGGTCGTTGTCCTGCGGGTTGAACGACGTTCCTTCGCGTGCGCGGCGCGAGACCCAGTTAGAGACTTCCTGCCGGAAGTCTTCCTTGCGGTCCTCGGGGATGTTGAGCTTTTCTTCGACGGCGCGGAGGAATTTCTCGTCTGGGTCCTGGTCGCGGCCCGTCAGTTCGTCTTCGACCGTCGCGTCGTCGATGTAGGCCATGACGTGGTCCATGTACTTCTCGCCCTGCCTTTGAATCTCGTCGATATCGTAGGCGAGAGCGTGGCGCACGTCCTCGATGGCGCGTTCTTTGTACTCCTCGCGGACCATCTCGAGGAAGCGGTGGTACTGTTCGAGGCTCTCTTCGGGAATCGACCCGTGGGTCTCCAAGTTCTCTCCGAGGTGGGTAAAGGACGAAAGCGGCGAGAGGTACTTCTTGTCACGGTGGGTCGCGTCCATGATTGCCTCGGCGATTTCGTCGCCGATGAACCGGGCGGAGACGCCGTCCATCCCCTCGGCGATATCGGCCTTGGATTCGCCCTCTTCGCGGAGTTTCCGCACGTCAACATCATCGCCATCGTCTAACTCACCGTTGTAGGCCTTGGCCTTCTGGACGAGCGAGATGGTATCCGAGTCGGGTTCGACGATTCGCGTGAGGACGCCGAACAACCCGGACATCTCCAGGGTGTGCGGTTCGACGTGGATGTCGGGCACGTCGGCGTTCCGGAGCATCTTCCGGTAGATTTCGGCTTCCTGTTCGTATTCGAGGACGTACGGGAAGTCGATGCGTTTCGTCCGGTCGTTGAACGCCTCCATCTTCTCGTCGCCTTTCTTCTCGCGGTACTCGGGCATGTTCGTCCGCCCGACGATGACCTGGTCGATGTCGATACGCGGGTTGTTCTTCGGCTTAATCGTCTGTTCCTGCGAGGCGTGCAGGAAGTCATAGAGGAACTCGCGCTGGAGTTTCAGCAGTTCCTCGCCGGAGAAGATACCCCGGTTGGCGTTACAGAACGCCCCGGCGTAGTCGAACGCCCGCGGGTCGGATTCGCCGTAGACCGCGAGTTTCGAGTAGTTGACATCGCCGGTCAGCTCCGTCTCGTCTTGGTTTTTCTTGTCCTTCGGCTCGAACGTCTCGATACACTGCCGCTTGTTCTCGGAGGCGACGAGTCGAATGATTTCGATGTGGTTCTCTAAGACGGACTCCAGGTCGTCGTCGTAGTGCGCGAGCAGACGGTCCATGTAGAACTCGGAGGCGGGGTCGAGCGCCTGGTCGTTCCGGATGGTGTACGGTGCATCGAGGTTCTTGTTCAGTTGCTCGATGACCATGTCGCGCTGTTCTTGCGGGAGCAATACGAGCGGGTCCTGATTCATCGGTGATGTGACCACGTCGTCGGCCGGGTCCTGATCACGGATGACATCGCCGAGGTTCGACCAGCGGAAGGTGTACATCCGCCCCTCGTCGCGCATCGTGTAGTCTTCGAAGTACCGTCGGGAGAGCCAGTCGAAGTGCGACTTCCCCGAGCCAACGGGACCCAAGAGGAGTTTGATACGCTTTTCGGGGCCGAGACCGCGAGCCCCGGATTTCACCTTGTTGACGAACTCGTGTATCGACTCGTGGACTTCGCGACCATAGAAGACGTTCTCTCCGTTGTGGAGCGGGTCTTCTGAGGCCATGAGGTACTCCACGACGCCCGCGTCTTCGTCGTAACGGGTGCCGTAATAGTCGAACATGTCCGCCACGCGTTGGTGGGCGTTGCGAGCGATCTTCGGATTTGCGTAGACCTCTTCTAAGTACCACTCGAAGCTCTTCGCCTCGCGGAGGTCCGCGGGCACTGAGTCTTTGTAGTGCTTGCTCAGGTCTGCGAGTGTTTCGATTTCGCCGGTCATTGTTCGTGGAGCCTCGTCGGACCAGCCGTCCCAAGACGGTCGAGGGCGACGCGCCCGTATTTACGGGTCGCAGACGACACACTACACTTCCGTCACGCGACGACAGGTCGCGGTGAGCGGGGAGGGCAGTACGTCGCCGCCGCTGCGCACTCACAACAGGTCGGCGATTGGCGACAGAATCGGCGGGTTAGCAGGCGATGCGTGGCGGCTCGCTCGGCCCGGTGACCGAGACTGATTTATAATGAGAGACGTTAGCATTTAACCCTTTCTCCGTTCCAAGTCAGGAGATTGTCATTAATCAGGAAATATCCAGATACATACCATCGAAATTGACCCTCTCATAGACCGAGGTGTGTCGATTTAATCGGCGATTCAGTCCGTTGACGGACTCGTTAATCGAGTCGCTACGGAATCATGTCGCCGTTCACCGACCATTTTCTTTGAGAGTCTTCGCCCCAGAGATAAGCGGGAAGGCTTAGGATGTACGGCGGACTAGCGGGGGTATGACCGATTTGCCCGACGGGTGGACACTCTGGAATGACGAGCACGAGGGGCGGCGAATCCTCGCGTACCGTCCAGACGTCTTCAACGAGAGTTCGTTCCCCGCCGAGTGCATGCCGACCATCTTCGTGTGGAATGGTTCGCGAGCGAAGCGACCCGGTGCGACACAGATTCGAACCGAGACGTGGCACGCCGTGCTTTACCTCGAACCCGAAATCGAGGCGGTCGTCGAGGAGTTCGACTCCCGCGAGGCGGCTGTCGAAGGTGCCGAAGACATCGCACAGCGGTTCGCCGATGGAGAGATAGATTACCGAGGTGTCTATCAGATCCCGCGTGAGGACTATTTCGACAAACTCGACGAGTTAACGGGTCGAGAGCCTTAACCGCCCTGCGAATGAACCTGACACCATGACCTCCATCACACTCATCGGTGCCCGCCTGGCCGACCCGGGTACCGAATTCGTCTACCGCGGTGAATCGAGTGCCTGTGAGGGATGTCCGTACCGCCAGCAGTGTCTCAATCTCACCGAGGGCGTTCGTTATCGCGTCATCGATGTACGGGAGAATACGCAGGTACTCGACTGCGCCGTCCACGACGATGGTGTCCGCGCCGTCGAGGTCGAACCCGCTCCGGTTCGGGCGAACGTGCCGTCGAAAGGCGCGTACGCCGGGAGCAAGGCCAGCCTCCAAGGCCCGTGCCCGCACACCGAGTGTCCGAGCCACCAGTACTGTGTCCCCGAGGGTGCTGAGTTCGACCAGGAATACCGTATCAGCACCGTCATCGGCGACCCGCCGCACGACCACTGTTACCTCGACCGAAACCTGACGCTCGTCGAATTCGAAGCGGCCGACGAGTAGCGACGGAGGTCAGACACGAGTAGCGCCTGTGTGTATCGCGTACGGGTAGCGTTTTTATCGTTTCTCTCAGTATCCAGCCTATGACGACCGCGGTCTTTTTCGACCTCGATTTGACGCTCCTCCAGTATACGACTGACTTCGAGAGTATTTTCGAGCGAGCGGTCCCGGACGCGCCAGATGGTGCCTACGAGCGATACGTTTCGGTGCTCCTCGATTCGTTCGACCAGCTTTCGACGGACCCCTACTACGAGGGGTTCGGCGCCGTCGTTTCCGAGTTCGATGTCGACGCCGACCCCGAGACGCTCACAACCCGGCACGCTGAGGCCGAACTCGCGGCGACGACCGTCCCCGAGTCAGCCCACGAGGCACTCGTTCGCACTGCGTCCGACAGACCAACTGGGATTCTGACGAACGGGACACTGGAGATGCAGCGGGCGAAACTCGAACGCCACGACCTCGAAGCAGTTGTCGACGCTGTCGTCGTGTCGAACGACCCCGATGTCGCAGCCCGAAAGCCGGACACAGGTATCTTCCATGCTGCCGAAGCGTCCCTCCCGGCGGACGACTACGTCTACGTCGGCGACACCTACGACGAGGATATCGTGGGTGCACGACAGGCCGGGTGGGATGCCATCCACGTCGGCACCGACGGCCCTGACGACGAC
>NZ_JBZRPK010000504.1:0-6066 GCF_058382125.1 Haloferax sp. s1 | reverse complement strand
CTACCTCTTCATTCAGTGGCAGGACGTGAGCGACTACGACGGCGGCGGCGAGGGCGTCGACGACGGCATCGCCCGCGAGTGGGGTCGACTGCTCGTCGGTCTCCTGATTATCCTCGTCGGCGTCGACCTGTTAGTCGGTAGCGTCGAATCGCTCAGCAGGACCTTCGGTGTCCCGACGTTCCTCTCTGGTATTACCATCATTGCTGCGGCGACGAGTCTTCCCGACACGCTCGTGAGCGTCCGCTCCGCGACGAACGGAAACAGCGCGACGAGCCTCGGAAACGTCCTCGGGTCGAACACCTTCGACCTGCTCGTTGCCATCCCCGTGGGCGTCCTCATCGTCGGCAGCGTCCCGGTCGACTTCGCCGTCGCTGTCCCGATGTTGGGTGTGCTGACGCTCGCAACGGTTCTCCTGTTCGGTATGCTCCGAACCGACTTATCGCTCACACGAGGCGAGGCCTACGGGCTCATGCTCTCGTACCTCGTGTTCGTCGCGTGGATTGTCACCGAAACAATCGGGCTGACAAATCTGATTCAAAACTAACCGCCCGCTGCTACTCTTCTCGTTTCGGTTCGCGAACGGTCAAGACGGGAACCGGCGACGTGCGGAGCAGCTTTTCGGCGACGCTCCCCAGCATGTAGCGGTCGAATCCCGTGTGACCGTGTGTTCCCATCACCACGAGGTCGATATCGTGGTCGTCGATGTACGAGAGCACACCCTGATGAATCGAGACGTCACGCTCGACAGCGTCGGTGACGTTCGCAACACCCGTCTCCGTCGCGATGTCGATAGCCTCGCTCACTGCACGTTCGGCGCGTTCTTCGAACTCCTCGACGAGAACCGGTCCCCGAACATCCGCACCAAAGTACGCAACATTCACGACTGAAAGCCCGTGGATGTCCGCCTCGGTCGCCACCGCGAGTTCGCTCCCGAGCGTGACCGCGGCGTTCGCACACGGACTTCCGTCGGTCGGTGTGAGAATATGCTCGTACGGATACGAGAGTGCAGATTGTTCATCCGGGCGTACCGTGAGCACGGGTACATCCGAGCGGCGGACGACGCGCTCTGTCGTGCTCCCAAGCAAGAGGCGACTCAGCCCGCTCCGCCCGTGGGTCGGCATGACGATGAGGTCGATATCGTTCGTCTCCCCGTAGTTGATAATCTCCTGATACGGTTCGCCATGTACAACTTCGGTTATCGTCTCGACATCGGTCTGTGACGCACGGGCGGCCGCATCGTCGACGAATTTCTCACCCTCGGTGGCGCGGCGACTCGTGGCCTCGTCGTCGGGTTGGGGGCGTCGTTCCGGTTCGGGCGGCGCGACGTGCAGTAGATGGAGCGAAGACCCGTGCATCTCGGCGATGTCGAGGACATGCTCGAAGACTGCTTCGGACCCACTACTGCCATCTGTCGGAAAGAGCAGGCGGTCAAACATAGTTCACAGTTCTCAGTGTAGCTACAAAATATGGAAGGATGGTCGCCAGCGCATGGCAAGGACGGTAGCTGTGTTGTTACTTCAGGTATGGCTCGCAACCGATGCGCTGTGGCGTACGTCCAGTGGGTCTTCGAGGTCGCCCATGACGGCCTCGAACGCGTCGGTCGCGGTCAGCAACCCGGTCACTTCGCCGCCGTCGAGAACGAGCGCCAACTCCTGGCTCGCGGCTTGGAACTGGTCGATTGCCTCGCTAACCGACGTTTCGGCCGAGAGCGTCATCGGCGGCGTGGCGATATCGCGTAGCGTTACGTTGCCCGCCCGAAGTTCGTCGATGTTGTCG
The DNA here is from genome assembly GCF_058382125.1 of Haloferax sp. s1. Taxonomy (NCBI): domain Archaea; kingdom Methanobacteriati; phylum Methanobacteriota; class Halobacteria; order Halobacteriales; family Haloferacaceae; genus Haloferax; species Haloferax sp. s1. The sequence continues at coordinate 4,290 of NZ_JBZRPK010000504.1, read as the reverse complement.
ACGACGGTCGGCACGTAGACGATACCGTGGAACTCCTCGTGGTCGTCGCCGACGAGCGGGAAGCGCGTGTGGGGGCTCCCGCCGATACGGTCGATGTTCTCCTGTATGGTGTCTGCGGTCGAAAGCGAGACGATTTCCTCGGTCGGAACCATGACGTCGCCGACCGATTGTTCGTCGACGGAGAGGGCGTTGAGGACTTCTTCGCGGCGTTCGTCGGAGAGGTCACCGCGGTCGAGAACGGAGCCGATTCGGTTTCTGAGGTCCGCGCGCGATTCGATGGCGTCTGTTTCGGCTTCCAACCACGCGCCGGTCATCTCGACGCCGAACAGTTTGAGCGTCCACTTTGCGACGGAGTCTCCGAGTGAAATAAGCGGCGAGATGAGCTTTGCGAACCAGTACAGCGGCGTGGCCCCGTAGCGGGTGACGAATTTCGTTCGTTCGACGCCGAGGTAGGTCGGCGTCTGTTCACCGTGTGTTAGATGCAGGAGGTTGATGATGGCGAAGGCGATGATGCCACCAGCGCCGACCGACGCGAGAATGGTCGACTCGAAGTACGGTTCGAACAACGCTGCGAGCGCAGGCTCGGCGACGATACCGACGGCGATACTCGACGCCGTAATTCCGACCTGACAGCTCGTCAGATAGATTTCGAGGTCGTTCGTCATCTCCCACGCCCGCCGGAGCCCCGGCTTGTCGAACTCGGCTTCTGGGTACTGACGGACCCGCGTCAGCGCGAATTCGATGGCGACGAAAAATCCGTTGACGAGGATGAGGAGCAGTCCAACGAGCAATCGACTTGAAAGCTCGATGCCGTTCATCAGTGTGCTTGAACTACACGGCCCGCCGGTAAGTGCTTGGTGGGGTAGGCGGGTATCTCGGAGGGACAATAGAACTAGTTGGGCTTTGTCTTCTGAACCGATGAAAAATTGCGTGCAGTCTGTGTTCCAGGGATAGCGACTTTGTGTGGACGACGTCTCTGTGCTCCGAGGGAGCGGGTCTCTATTTTGAGGTTAGCGGACTCGCGTGGTTGTGAGTTCCGTATCTGGATTAATCCCACTAATTTCGAGGTACGCAACCGCCATGATACCCTGTATGAGTACGGTCGCGATTGCAGTCTCTACGACGACGATGCCCTGTGAGAGTGCACCGGTCGCCAACAGGGACAAGACCATGCCAAGAATGCCGTGTATCACAAGCGGGACGAAAAGGAGCACGCCCAGTCGGAGTCGGTGCCCACGGGTCAGCCGCCAACTTCCGACGAGTGCGTCACGAACGCCCTTGTCGCGAATCGCAACCTCCTGACTAAAGAAGGCGACACCGATGCCGAAGACGGCCGTCGGCAGGAGGAGAACGAGCGAGGCGACCACCAACAGGCCGCGTCCGGGCCACGTCGCCACCAGCCAGTCGGATGCCGTAACGGTCGTGACGGCCGCCGCGCCCGCAACGCCGATACCGGCCGACAGCAGGAAGATAATCGCACCGAGGACGAACGTAATCCACGACCCAAGGAGTAGATGAAGGGTCGCTCGACCGAGTCGATACAGGACGAACTCCTCGGGGATGCTCTCACGCCAGTCGCTTACGAGAGTCCGGTGTGCGACGACTTGAACCGGAATGGTCAGGAGTCCACCGACGAAACTCGCAACGATCGACGCCTGAAAGGCGAGCGCTTTCGGTAGTTCTGTCCCAGCGAGCGGTAAGTCGGAACCAATCGCTTCTGGAGGTGTCGCAACCGTCCCAAGCGGAAGGTACGTCGAGGTGGCAAGCCAGACGAATACCGTCTGGATAGCCGTTCCAAGAAAGAACAGTATCATGAGAATGATACCGCTGCGCGCAGTTCCGCGAGCGAGTCCCTCGCGGATTGCATGGCGGACGTGAAGAGCCATACTGGGAAGGCACACAAGTCGTGGTGTTAACCGTATCGAGATACGCACTATCAGACGCTAGAGGGTACTGCGCCAGTTCATCCGTGTTTCACGTCCGGTTTTCTGGGCGAGAAAACCAGCCACCTATTTCAACTCGAATCCAGTAGATGCGTTTCTGTGAGTGAGGATATTCGCGCAACCGACGTGTACGCACTCCTCAACGATGAGTACGCACGCGCGATTCTCACTGCTACCAACGCCGAACCGATGTCAGCTAAAGCCCTGAGTGACGCATGCGATGCGTCCTTGCCGACGATTTATCGACGTGCCGACCGCCTCATCGAGTGTGGCCTCCTCGAGGAACAAACGGAGGTGGTCAAAGACGGCCACCACTACAGCGTCTACGAGGCCCGCCTCGAACGACTCACCATCGAACTCGAAGACGATGAGCTCAAACTCTCTATCGAAACCAAGCCCGCGCCCGACGTCGCCGACCGCTTCACCGACATGTGGGAGGGTCTCTAATGATTCCTCTCCACGCTGACTCCGCATCGGTTTACGCCGCCTATCTCGTACTCCTCGGCATCACGCTCGTCGCAATCGCAATGGGGCTTTTCATCGTGTTTCAGGCGTACCGTGGCTATCGTCGCAACCAGAGCCAACCGATGCTCTATCTCGCAATCGGATTTGCACTGCTGACTGTCATCCCGTTTGGTATCTCGCTTGCTGGGGCGTCAGTCGGGCAACTCCTCGGCGCAGAACCGATTGTATACACATACTACCTCCCAATCGTGGGGCGGATTGTCGAGGTGTGTGGGCTTGGAGTGATTCTGTATTCACTCTCAATCAGGTGAGATGAGTACGAGAGCACGGACGATAGTCGAGAACGGGAGAGAGAAGGGAGAAGAACGAATCGGGCAGGGGCTGTTGGCCAGCGTGGGGCAACACGGCCAACAACCCACCTGAGGCGGTGAACAGGTATCAATATCCTCATCGGTTTTCTGACTCAGAAAAAAGGGCGACTGCTTAACTATCATTGCAGTATCTATTCTTCTGTGTCACTCAACGTTACAACCTCCATCAAAGGCGGATTCCGTCGTGTCGCGACGCGAAACGGACTCCTGCTCATAGCCGCATACGCCGTTGTCGGGCTCATCTGGCAGGTCTCGTTCAATAGCCTCTTCGTACAAGGGGTTGCGCAATTCGCTCCCGAGGCTGCTGATGCCTCACCTGGGGTGCTAAGTGTCGACCTTCCTCTTGGGGTTCTCGCTGTGCTAACGTTTGTTCTATTCCTCGTGCTCCAGTATATGGCGCTGGTCGCAACCCGAATCCTCGTCGGCGGCTACGAACGCACGATTCCGAACGACCTGTTGACGCGGAACATCCCGCTTGCAATCGTCAACCTGTTCGTCGGTGGCATCGTCTATAGCGCTCTCGTTGTCATCGGCTCGATACTCGTCATCCCCGGCATCATCGCGTACCTGGCGTTCGTCTTCATGACGGTCTACATCGCCGTCGAGGACGAGAACTTCGTCGCGGCGCTCGGAGACAGTTGGTCGCTGACCCGCGGTAACTGGCTCCGATTGTTCCTGTTGTTCGTTGTTATCGGCGTTATCGGTGGGGTCCTGGGAGTGCTGTTCTCCATCGGTTCCATGCTCTCTCCGGCCGCCTCGACTATCCTCTCCGCGCTCGTGTTCCTCCCCTTCTCGGTGCTCAGCCTCGGTATCATCGCGGAGGCGTTCGTCCAACTCCGGGACGAGCGGTCAGCCGCAGCGACTACTGAAGCGATTTAAGCACCACTCTGGTCCCCGCTTTCTTTTTGGCGTCCGGCGGGTTCGTCGCGCCCGTCCCTTCAGATGCGATAACAGAATTCCGAAATCTCCGGCGAACGTGTTGCTACTGTCGCTCCAGACGCTGAAAACGGGTTGGATACCGGGGAGAGGTATCCAAAGGCGTATGGAGGGGGTCGGGTCAGCGGGGGGACGCGTACCCGGCAATTACACAGATACCGTGGGTCCACATGAACCCTGAGCGCAATTTTCTGACCCGGAAAAACGGAAGTCCCATATTTCACAAGTAAGTCCGTGTTGACTAGTATGTCCTCCTATCAAAAATCGGGAGACGCTGAGTCGGTCCCCGGTCTTTTGGACCGCATTCTTGGCCTTCTGCTGCCCGTGCTCAGCGGGACGTTTCTCGGTGCTGGCGGATTAGCTCTCGGTGCATTCCTCTCGGTGATTTCGATTTTGGCGCTTTCGGTAGCTGGATACGAACTCACCCCGACGGCGCTCATCGTCATCGGGTTGATTACGACACAAGGGGTCGGCTGCTTCGCGACGGCACTGACCTACGCCGGCGCTCGACACTACGCCGGCCAGGTCCTCGCAACCGTCCTCCGCGACCGGTCGAGGGTCCGGCAGGCGAACTT
>NZ_JBZRPK010000503.1:0-6066 GCF_058382125.1 Haloferax sp. s1 | reverse complement strand
GTCTGGGAGTCCACGACGAAGTGGCTCCACGGGTCCGGCACGACTATCGGCGGCGTCGTCGTCGACGGCGGGACCTTCCCGTGGGACGCGGCCGACTACGACGAACTCTCCGGGTCGAACCCGGCGTTCGGCGGCGATTTCGTCGAGCGATTCGGCGAGCGCGCCTTCGCGGAGGCCGTCCGCCAGCGTGCAGTTCGGAGTACCGGTAGTTGCCAGTCTCCCTTCGATGCGTGGCAGACGCTCCAAGGCGTCGAAACCCTCGCGCTCCGAATGGAAGCCCACTGCGAGAACGCCCGTCGGGTTGCGGAGTTCCTTCGGGACCGCGAGGGCGTCGCGTGGGTCACCTACCCCGGATTCGAGGACCACGAGACGCACGACCTCGCGTCGCGGTATTTGGAGGGTGGATACGCGGGCATGCTCACCTTCGGTCTCGACGGGACCGACGACGAGGCCGCCTACGGGGCCGCAAAGACCGTCTGCGAGTCAGTCGACCTCGTGAGCTTCCTCGCCAATATCGGCGACGCGAAGACGGTCCTCATTCACCCGGCATCGACGACCCACGCCCAGCTCTCGATTGACGAACAGCGCGCTGCGGGTGTCGCACCCGACATGCTCCGCCTCTCGGTCGGTATCGAGGACGCCGACGACATCATCGCCGACCTCGACCAGGCAATCGAGTGCGCACTGAACCAGCAGGCGCAGGATGGGGTTGTGGACGATGGTGCGGCGGACGACGAAGCGGAGGACCCATGAGTCGAACACGGACGCCAGTTGGGCGACAGGTCGAATCGGGAGTTATCGACCTCGGCGAACACCAGTTCGAGTCGGGCGAATACATTCCTAATCTGCACGTGGCCTACGAGGCCTACGGCGAGTTCACGGGCGAAAACGCGGTCGTCGTCTGCCACGGTCTCACCGGCAGCCAACACGTCGCGGGCCACGGAACCGAATCGGGCGTCTCCGGACAGGCACGCGCGTGGTGGTCCGACATCGTCGGGCCGGGCAAGGCCATCGACACGAACGAGTACTACGTCGTCTGCGTGAACGTTCCGGGGTCGTGTTACGGTACCAGCGGCCCGGCGAGCGAGGGTCCCGACGGCGAACCGTGGGGGACGGACTTCCCGCCAGTCACCGTCACGGATTGGACCCACGCCCAGCGGCGACTGCTCGACTCCCTCGGCGTCGGCCGACTGCACGCCGTCGTCGGCGGGTCAGTCGGCGGGATGAACGCCCTCGATTGGGCCGTCCAGTATCCCGACGACGTAGAGCGCATCGTCGTCGTCGCGTCCGCGGCGCGCCTCGACCCGCAGTGTCTCGGTCTCGATGCTGTCGCTCGGCGCGCCATCACGACCGACCCGAACTGGAACGGCGGCGACTACTACGGCGAGGACCGCCCGTCGCCCGACGCGGGCCTCGGACTCGCCCGGCAAATCGGCCACCTGATGTACCTCTCGAAGGACTCGATGGACAGGAAGTTCGGCCGGCGGTCTGCGGGACGCGGCGGCCGCGGCGACGCCTACCCGGCGGACTCGGCCGCGGCGTTCTTCCCCTACCGCGAGGTCGAGTCGTACCTCGACTACCAGGCCGAGAAGTTCACGGAGCGGTTCGACGCTAACTCGTATCTCTACCTCACGCGAGCCATGGACGACTTCGACCTCTCGGAAGGGTACGAGTCGGACGCTGCTGCGCTTGCCGCGTACGAAGGCGAGGCACTCCTCGTCTCGTTCACCGGCGACTGGCATTTCACGACCGAACAGTCAGAGGCGCTAGCAGGTGAATTCCGGCGTGTCGGTGTCCCGGTCGCGCACCACATTATCGAGTCCGACCACGGCCACGACGCCTTCCTCGTCGAACCCGAGAAGGTCGGCCCGCCGCTCGAAGACTTCGTCGCCGAAGGCGTCGCGGGTCGGGCCGTGACTGACACAGCGACTGATGGCGGCGAATCCGAGTTAGAGGCGGATTTCGCGCCGGTTCATTCGTCACTGTTCAGTCGGTAACCGACGGGAGACACGGTGAGGGGTGCACAATCCCGACTGCAGCCGAGAGCCATGCGTGCCACACAATCCCAGACACCGGCGGGAATTGCAAGCGACACCTCGATTTAGGCCGGTCCCTGCCGACGGTCGATACATGAGCGACGATGACACGCCCGGGTTCAGCACCCGGAGCCTGCACGCCGGACAGGACCCCGACCCCGATACCGGCGCTCGCGCACCACCACTGTATCAGACTACGTCGTACGTCTTCGACGACGCTGCCGACGCTGCGGCGCAGTTCGCCCTCGAAAAACCCGGCCACATCTACTCCCGCCTGATGAACCCGACGGTCGGGATGCTGCAGGAACGCCTCGCTTCGCTCGAAGGCGGCGTGGGCGCGGTCGCCACCTCGTCCGGCATGGCCGCGTTCGACCTCGCAAACTTTCTGCTTGCCTCCGCGGGTGACAACATCGTCTCGGCCTCCTCGCTCTACGGCGGAACCTACACGTACCTCACGCATACCGTCGAGCGCCGGGGCGTCACGACTCGTTTCGTCGACACGCTCGACGTGGACGCCTACGAGGAAGCCATCGACGAGGACACCGCCTTCGTCCACCTCGAAACCATCGGCAATCCGGCGCTCGTGACACCCGACATCGAGGCTATCGCCGAGGTGGCTCACAACCACGGAACGCCGCTTTTCGTGGACAACACGTTCGCGACGCCCTACCTGTGCAACCCCATCGAACACGGCGCAGACCTCGTCTGGCAGTCCACGACGAAATGGATTCACGGTGCCGGAACGACCATCGGCGGGGTTCTCGTCGACGGCGGCACCTTCCCGTGGGACGAATACGCCGACGACTACCCCGAGATTGCCAAGCCGAACCCGGCGTACCACGGCGTCAACTTCTCGGAGACGTTCGGCGACGCCGCGTTCACCTACGCGGCCATCGCCCGTGGCCTGCGCGACCTCGGTAACTCCCAGTCGCCGTTCGACGCGTGGCAGACGCTCGAAAAGCTCGAATCGCTCCCGCTTCGGATGCGCGCACACTGCGAGAATGCCCAGGCCGTCGCGGAGTTCTTAGACGACCACGAGAAGGTGTCGTGGGTAAACTACCCCGGTCTCGAATCCCACGAGACCCACGAGGCAGCCTCGAAATATCTCGACGGCGGTGCCGCGAGCAGTGCGAGTGGCACCTCGGCGGGCGGAACGTCCGCTGGTGGGTACGGCGGCATGATTACCTTCGGCCTCGCCGACGGCTACGAGGCCGCGAAAGGAACCGTCAACAACGTCGAACTCGCGTCGCTCCTCGCCAACGTCGGCGACGCGAAGACGCTCGTCATCCACCCCGCGTCGACGACGCACCAGCAACTCACCGAAGAAGAACAGACTGCGGCGGGCGTCACGCCCGATATGGTCCGCCTCTCGGTCGGAATCGAGGACGTTGACGATATTATCGCCGACCTCGACCAGGCTATCCGCGCGGCGTCGAACTAAGGGCGCGGCGACTCTTCGACGACTCCCAGATGGCTTTCCAGTAACTCCCAGATGGCTTTCCAGTAACTCCCAGATGACTTTCCAGTAACTCCCAAATGGCTTTCCAGTAACTCCCAGATGGCTTCCCGACTCTCCGGCGACCCCCCACCAATCAACCGCCGTCACTTTTGTGTCTGGGCCAGTAGATGACTGCGTGGTAGAAGCACTCCTCTTCGTCGGACTTCTGGTGGCAGTGTTCGTCGGATTCAACATTGTTGGGTCGTCCACGGGGGTCGCCTTCGGCCCGGCAGTCGGAAGCGATGTGCTCGGGAAACTCCCCGCGGCGGCGTTGATGACGGGCTTCGCCCTGCTCGGCGGGTGGACCTTGGGGCGGGAAGTCGTCGACAAGATGGGCGGTGAAATCGTCCCGCAGAGCGAGTTTACGCTCGTGGCGAGCGTCACCGTCCTCTTCTTCGTCGGTCTGGCGCTCCTCGTCTCAAACACCTTCGGCGTCCCGGCTTCCACGTCGATGACGGCCGTGGGGGCTATCGCCGGTCTCGGCCTCGCCCACGGGTCGCTCGACTCCGGCGTGATGCTCGAAATCATCTCGTGGTGGATTGTCGCGCCCGTCATCGCCTTTTGGGTCTGTGCGGTCATTGGTCGCTATGTCTACCCCTACCTCGACGCGTGGCTCAAACTCGACCGGAGTCCCGGCCCGCTCGTGGAACTCGACCGAAACGGTGGCATTCCACAGTTGCGGCTCGGGCCGAACACGACCCACCGCGAGTTTGGGAGTACCGTCCTCGTTGTCGCTGTCGCCTGTTACATGGCGTTTTCGGCGGGAGCCTCGAACGTCGCCAACGCAGTTGCCCCGCTCGTCGGCAACGGCTCGGTCGAGATGAACACGGGAATTCTTCTCGCTGGCGGTGCAATCGGACTCGGTGCGTTCACTATCGCCCGACGGACGCTCGACACCGTCGGCAACGACCTCACCCAACTGCCTATCCTCGCGGCGCTTATCGTCGAAACAGTGAGTGCATCACTCATCTCGTTTCTCTCCGCAATCGGCATCCCGGCGAGTCTCGCAGTGAGCGCCACCATGTGCATCGTCGGACTCGGTTGGGGCCGTGCAACCCGGACTGTCACCCTCGGTGAGGCACTGAGTGGCAGTGAATCGCCGCAGGTATCAGTCAACGCGCTCGCCGCCGAACGCGAAGACGAGGTTCCGAAGATGGGCGAAGAAGCACCCGACGAACTCTCCGCACAGGACCTGTTCGACCCCGGAACGACCGGGCGCGTCATCTTCTTCTGGATGCTTACGCCTTCGCTCTCAGCGATTACTTCGTACGCGCTGTTCTCTTCGGGCGTTATCTAGAAATACCGCTGTCAGACGTTCGCTGCCAGCTTTCTATCGCCGACTATCTGTTGCCAGCAACCTTCCGAAAACGTGTCATATGTCACCCGTTATCTGTGATAATTGCCGTCATGTAGGCTAAATCGGCGCACGGAACAGCAAAGTCTAATGGGGTGGCCTCCGAATCGCTTGTTGATGCCCACGGTAACCTACCTCAACTACGAAGCTCTTGATGACCAAGGCTGGGACCTCGACGACGACGACCTCTTCGAGAAGGCTGCTGACGCCGGTCTCGACGCCGAAGACTACGGTGAGATGGAGGTCAACCAGGGCGAGTACATCCTGGAAGCCGCCGAGGCGCAGGGCTACGACTGGCCCTTCAGCTGCCGCGCAGGTGCCTGTGCGAACTGTGCTTCCATCCTGAAGGAAGGCGAAATCGAGATGGACATGCAGCAGATCCTCTCCGACGAGGAAGTCAACGACAAGAACGTCCGTCTCACCTGCATCGGTTCGCCAGTCGCTGACGAGGTCAAGATTGTTTACAACGCGAAGCACCTCGACTACCTGCAGAACCGCGTCATCTAACAACGCCGTTACACGCGCGTTTGACGCGATGCTCGGTTTCGGCCTTGTGCCGAGAACCGAACCCTAGTATTCGCACTTTTTGAGGTATTACGTAGCTATTCGTTAGAAATCCGGTTCCCCTTCAGAACCATCGCCTGTGCGAACAAGGGGCCAACGTGAGCGCTGTCTATCCCCTTGCTCGCCGCCTCCCGGAGGGACTCTTACGGTTACCCCTGATCCTCATACTCGTTTTCTATCGGGTCGTGTGACGAATCGGCGTCCGGTTCTACTTGCTCTCCCTGTGCTTCGAGCGTGGTGATGGCGTATCCGATGGTCCGGCCGAGTTCCCCAAGCACTTCGCGTTCTTGCTCGTCGAACGCATACGGACGGTCAGCGTAGACGACGAGCACGCCGTGGACGGATTCGAACACGATAGGGATGGCGGCGACTGACTCGAATTCGTGTTCAGCCGTCTCGTCTTCTTCCGTCTCGGCCGAGACCTCTTCAGGGATGTTTTCGACGACCTGTACTTCCTGCGTCTGGACGGCTTTCGCGGCTGGTTGATGCCCGAGCACTCGGTTTTCGGACACCATTACGGACTCAAGGCCGCGCTTGTCGACGCTCACCCAATATCTTCCCAAGAGCTGCTCGAAGTCGGAAGAGAGCTAGCCGACCATGGCAAACGTATACGG
>NZ_JBZRPK010000505.1:0-6086 GCF_058382125.1 Haloferax sp. s1 | reverse complement strand
CTCGAGGCCGCAGGCGAGCGCGCCGTCGGCTACTCGGTTGTAGACGGCTGGACGGAAGCGTTCGTCTCGCCGGGGTACCCGACCGGGGGGCTGTTCCAGTTTATGGAGTACCACGACGACTACGGCGACCGCGGGCCGGACGATGCGCTGTTCGTCCGGGGTGAACGGTTAGACTCGTACTGACCGGCGATTCGCCTATTCCGCGCCCGCTTTCGTCTTGATGAGGAACTTCATGTCGCCTTCGAGGACGACGGTTCCGTCTTGCTTCGTCATCGTCACGTCGAGCACGACGAGTCCGGCGTCGTCGCGGCTGCCGAGGTCTTTCCGGTCGGAGACGACCATCGTCTGCGAGAGGGTGTCGCCGATGAAGACGGGGTTCGGAAGGTCCATGTAGTTCATCCCGAGGAATGCGAGAGCTGTGCGCTCGACGATACCCGACCGGTAGACGAACCCGGTCGACTGGACGAACGTCATCGGCCCGTGGGCGATGCGCTGGCCGAACTGGGTGTCTTCGGCGTACTCCTTGTTCGTGTGCAGTTCCGTCCAGTCGCCCGAGAGCGCCGAGTGCATCATGAAATCGGCTTCGGTGACGGTTCGACCGACGCTTTCGAACTCTTTGCCTTCTTCGAAGTCCTCGAAGTAGTGCGGTTCGTAGCTGTATGCCATACAACACCGTCACCCCCACCGAATAAAGAATTTTACATACCTATCATTACTGACAGTCGATGCCTACTTGACGAGTCGCGATGATGTGTGTTCACATGCCGAAGCCAGACGAGCACGCCGAGATACGCGACCGTGCGTCGAACGACCCGTTTTGCGACCGCGTCGGTATCGAACTCGCAGATATCGGCGAGGGGTACGCGGAGACGACACTGACCGTAGACGAGAGACATTTGAACTTCCACGGCACGCCGCACGGCGGGGCTGTCTACACGCTTGCGGACGCCGCGTTCGCCGCCGCATCGAACAGCCACGGGGATGCGGCGTTCGCACTGGAGACGAACATCTCGTATCTCGCGGCGGCGGAAGTGGGTGACACGCTCCGCGCCGTCGCAGAAGAGACGCACCTCGGCGGTCGAACCGCGGAGTACGAAGTCGTCGTGTCCGACGAGGCGGGCGGCAGGGTGGCGACGTTCCGCGGACGCGTCTACAAGCCCGGTCGCTGACGGCAGCTAACTAGCAAACCGTCTACTGGCCGCGGTGGTCGTAGACGCGCTGGACCTTGCCGACCTCGGTTCGGGCGATGTTCCCGTACTCGACGAGATTCAACTCGTCGGGGGTGAACGACAGGACGTTCGAGAGGCGCTTTCCGATGCGATTTTTGAGGTCGCTAATGGAACCGGCGAAGTCCTCCGTGAGTTCGACCGTAACCTCCAGTTGGTCGAGGTTCCCCTCGCGCCGAAGGTCGATGCGGTAGTGCGGCGCAATCTCGTCGAATTCGAGGACGACAGACTCCACCTCGCTCGGGTAGAAGTTCACCCCGCGGACGATGATTAGGTCGTCGGAGCGACCGGTGATGTTGTCCATACGGACGCAGGTCCGGCCGCACTCACAGGTATCGTAGTCGAGCGTCGTCAGGTCGCCCGTCCGGTACCGAAACACCGGAAGCGCATCTTTTGCGAGCGTCGTCAACACGAGTTCGCCTTCTTCGCCTTCCTCGACCGGGTCGCCCGTGTTAGGGTCGATGACTTCGGGATAGAAGTAATCCTCCCAGATGTGAAGCCCGTCCTGTGCTTCGCACTCGATGGAGACGCCGGGACCGACGATTTCGGAGAGACCGTAGATATCGATGCCGGTCACGCCGAGTCGGTCTTCGATTTCGTTCCGCATCGGCTCGGTACACGGTTCGGCGCCGAAGATGACGGTTCGAAGCGGGAGGTCGCGAATGTCGATACCCATATCTTCGGCGACTTCGGCGAGATAGAGCGCGTACGACGGCGTACAGGAGATAACGTCGCTTCCGAGGTCGTTCATCATCTCGACTTGCCGCTGCGTGTTCCCGCCGCCGATTGGGATAACCGTCGCGCCGAGTTCTTCGACGCCCTGGTGAAGTCCGAGACCCCCGGTGAAGAGACCGTAGCCGTAGGCGTTCTGGACGATGTCGTCTGAGCCGATGCCCGCTGCGGCGAGACAACGCGCGACCGCCTTACTCCACACGTCGAGGTCGTCCTGCGTGTAGCTGACAATCTTGGGCTTGCCGGTCGTCCCGGAGGAGGCGTGGATGCGAATTACGTCCTCCATGTCGACGGCGAACATGCCCGTCGGATAGTTATCGCGGAAGTCCTCTTTCGTCGTAAACGGGAGCTTCGAGAGGTCGTCGACGCTCTCGATGTCGTCCGGTGTGAGACCCAACTCGTCAAACGTCTCGCGGTAGAACTCGACGTTCTCGTACGCGTTCTGCACCGTCGCCTGCAGGCGACTGTTCTGGACCTCACGAAGTTCGTCTCGTGAGGCAGCCTCCATGCTATCGAATACCATGTACAAATGAACCCGATGATAGAAGGTGATAAAAATGATGCGGTCACGCCACTACTGACGCGGGGCGAACCTATTTCGCGGGGGATACGTAATCGACTATCATGCGAGATGCGTACATTGTCGGAGCGGGCCAATCGAAATACGGCGCGTTTCCGGACGAGAGTTACCGGTCGCTATTTGCGACGGCCTTCGAGGAGGCGCTCGACAGCGCCGGGGGCGTCGAACCGTCCGCGGTCGACGAGGCGGTCGTCGGGTCACTCGGCGTCGGCGGCCGACAACTCGGCCTGTCGGGACCGGCCGTAACAGAACACGTCGGACTCCACGGTGTCCCCTGTTCTCGAATCGAAAACGCCTGTGCCGCGAGCGGGTACGCGGTCAGACAGGCGGTACAGGCGGTCAAAAGCGGCATGGCCGACGTGGCCCTCGCGGGCGGCTACGAAGTCATGACCGACATGAGCGGCGACGTGGCGAAATACTGGCTCGGCGTCAGCGGCGAAACCGAGTGGGAGCGACTCACCGGCACGACGTTCTCGGGCGTCTACGCGCAGATGGCCTCCGCGTATCTGGACACCTACGACGCCTCGCCGGACCACTTCTCGAAAGTCGCCGTGAAGAACCACGCGAACGGTGCGAAAAACCCGAAGGCGCACCTCGGTTTCGAGTGTTCCCTCGACGACGCCCGAGACGCGCCCGTCGTCGCCGACCCGCTGAATCTGTATCACTGCTGTCCGACCTCCGACGGCGCGGCCGCGGTCATCGTCGCCAGCGAGGACGTGGCCAGCACGTGCGACGAAGCGATTCGCGTCGCGGGCGTCGGTGCCGCCTCCGAGCGCGTCGGACTCTTCCAGCGCGACAGCTACACCTCGATTTACTCGTCAACACAAGCCGCTGAAACAGCCTACGAGATGGCCGGACTCGGTCCCGACGACGTTGACTTCGCGGAGGTACACGACTGCTTTGCCATCGCCGAACTCCTCGCCTACGAGGACCTCGGATTCTGCGAGCGCGGCGGCGCACCCGAACTCATCGACGAGGGAGTGACGGAACTCGGCGGCGAGTTGCCGGTCAATCCCTCCGGCGGCCTGAAGTCGAAGGGACACCCAATCGGCGCGACGGGCGCGGGACAGGTCGTCGAGGCGTTCAAACAACTCACCGGCCACGCGGACGACCGACAGATTCCGAGTGCACGGGTCGGTCTCACGCACAACGTGGGTGGGTCCGGCGGTGCTGCGGTCGTTCACGTCCTCGAAGGGGGTGTGCTATGACTGGACTCCGAATCGCGGGCGTCGGCGCGTACGTGCCGCGTCTGTACGTTCCGGTATCCACCTACCGCGACGCGTGGGGCAAGAGCGGTGCCGCAGGCGTCGAGCGGGTCGCTGTGCCCGACGCCGACGAGGACACGCTCACCATGGCGACGGAAGCGAGCCAGCGCGCGCTCAGCGCCGCCGACGTGGACGCGAGCAAAATCGAACACCTTGCGTTCGCCACCACCACGCCACCAGCAGACGAAGAAGAACACACTGTCCGGCTCGCTTCGCTACTCGGCGTCGGCCCCGCGGTTCCGACGCGACAGTTCGGCGGCGGAACCCGCGCCGGTGCAGTCGCACTCGCGGCCACACTTGACGCGGAGGGGCCAGCACTCGTCGTCGTTTCCGACAGCCCGCAGGGCGCACCCGAAAGCGACGAAGCGGCCGCAGCCGGGGCAGGTGCCGCCGCGCTCGTGCTCGCCAAAGACGGGCCGCTATCCGTGGACGGAGTCGGCGAGTACGGCGAACCCTTCCCGGGAACTCGGTTCCGCCAACGCGGGAGCGCCGAGACGGAATCCATCGGCATCACGCAGTACGAGCGCGACGCCTACACCAGTTCCGTCGGCGGTGCGGTCGAAGCCCTCGGAACCGACGTGTCGGCTGTCGATGCCGTCGCACTCACCGCTCCGGATGGCAAGCTCCCGTACCGCGCGGCAGGTGCGGTCGGCGTGCCTACCGAGAAAATCGCGTCGGGAACTGTCGTCTCCAAGACCGGCGATGCGGGTGCTGCAGGACCGTTCCTCGGACTCGCTTCGGCGCTCGAATCGGGCGCATCGTCGGCCCTCCTCGTCGGTTACGGCGGTGGCGCTGGGGCGACAGCGGTGGTGCTTTCCGCAGATAGCGACGTGCCGCTTGGTGCGGTGCTCGAAGGCGACACGGAACTGTCCTACGCCGAAGCGCTTCGCCGTCGCGGAACGATAACGGGTGAAGAACCGGAGGGCGGCGGCGCGTACGTGAGCGTCCCGACGTGGCGACAGACGATTCCGCAGCGCCACAGACTCGTCGCCGGGCGGTGTACCGACTGCGGCGCACTCTCGTTCCCGCCGGAGGGCGCGTGCTTCGACTGCGGGTCGCTCGCCGGATACGAAGATACGCCGCTTCCCGGGACGGGAGCGGTCGAAGCCGCGACGGCCA
Source organism: Haloferax sp. s1 (assembly GCF_058382125.1). Lineage (NCBI taxonomy): Archaea > Methanobacteriati > Methanobacteriota > Halobacteria > Halobacteriales > Haloferacaceae > Haloferax > Haloferax sp. s1. The sequence goes on along the minus strand of NZ_JBZRPK010000505.1, from coordinate 1,164 downwards.
TCGGGCAGGGCGGCGCACCGCCCGAGTTCGTCGAACAACAGCAACGCTCCGGGTCGTTCCCGGTCGCCGTCGTCGCGTTCGACGGCCCGGAAGACGACGAGTCGGTGAGTGCACCCGCACAAGTCGTTCACTCGCCCGCCGGAACACCCGCTATCGGCGACCGAGTCGAGGCGGTCCCGCGCCGCATCTACGAACAGGAAGGCGTCGTCCGGTACGGTTTCAAGGTCGTGCCAACCGAGGTACGGCGGTAGGCTGGTCCACCCCGGGTTGACCGGGTAACTCACTCGCTGCCGCTCGAACACCGTCGCAACACCCTGTCCGAACCCGACGCACATCGTGGCGAGACCGTACCGGCCGCCGCGGCGGTCGAGTTCGTGCAGGAGCGTGGTGGCGATGCGCGCGCCGGAGCACCCGAGCGGGTGGCCGAGGGCGATTGCGCCGCCGTTGACGTTCAGTTTCTCCTCGTCGATACCGAGTTCGCGCTTACAGTAGAGACTCTGAGAGGCGAACGCCTCGTTGAGCTCCACGAGGTCGAGGTCGGAGACGGTCAGTCCTGCCTTATCGAGCGCCGCGCGGGTTGCCGAAATCGGGGCAACGCCCATCTCTTCGGGGTCGACGCCGACGACGGCGCGAGAGACGACGCGCCCGAGTACCGGGAGGTCGTTCTCCTCGGCGTAGCTTTCGGAGGTGACGAGCGCGCCCGCGGCCCCATCGGTCAGTGGAGAGGCGTTCCCGGGCGTGACCGACGCTTCCTCGTCGTCGGCGAAGACGGTCGGCAGCGATTCGAGCACGTCCATCGACGTGTCTTCTCTCGGTCCTTCGTCGTGCTCGACGAGACCATCCGGCGTTTCGACAGGAACGATTTCGGCGTCGAAGCGGCCGGATTTACGAGCCTCAATGGCCCGTTCGTGCGAGCGGAGAGCGAACGCATCCTGGTCCTCTCGGGGGATGTCGTATCGCCGGGCGACCGTCTCGGCGGTCTTGCCCATCGAAAGCGAGTCGCCGCCGTCGTACCGCGTTTCGAGGTCCGGATGGAGCCAGTCAGAAAACGGAATTCGAGACATGTGTTCGACGCCCGGGATAGGATAGACCGCGCCGTCGCCCGACTCGACCGTGCGGGCGGCGTCGTTCAGCGTCGTTAGTGACGACCCGCACAACCGAGAG
>NZ_JBZRPK010000506.1:0-6128 GCF_058382125.1 Haloferax sp. s1 | reverse complement strand
CTGTGAGACGATGACTCAAACGCTCGAGGTCGCCCCACACGTAATTACGGAGGGGTCGACGATTCGGCATGCGACGTTATGTACGGAACAGACGGTGGTGGAGATTGCAGAGGAGACGATTCGAACGACACAGGGCGACGAAGAGTTCGTCTATCCGCGTGAGCAACTCGCCCTTGACCTCTCTGTCGGACGGTTTGAAGTCATCTCTTAGGACGGTACCGACGCCACAGAGCGTTGGCATGCAGGCGAGTTGAACGGTGTCCCTGTACTGTCGAACCGTAGACTCACCCAATAGTACAGACGAAGACCGGAGGCTGACCTTTTAAACGCACCAACTATATTCTGGTAAACTGTCGAAGTCGAAACTGTTTTAATGCGATTTGGTATATAGCTGAGATACATGTGGGTAGTGGGTACTCATGGCATACCATGAGTAAACGCGGTAGACCGCTCTCCGCTATTCGCTGTGAGTAAATCATACTATGACACAGGATAACAGCAAACAGATGCGTGCGATAGTCCTCGCGGCGCTGATGGTGCTTTCCGTTATGGGAGGCACCGTCGCGTTCACGGGGGGGACTGTTGCCGCTCAAGCCGCCGGCCCTGAGGGGGCCTCCGATATGGGAACGGACGCGGGGGAACTCGCGGGCGGCGACACAGCAGTCGTACAGACGATCAAACTAACCGACACGGACCGTAACGACACGAGCACGGTCAATCTAACGGCGGTCACGGTCGCCGGCAGTAGCGACAACACCGCCTCCGCAGCAGACCTCTCGTCGGTCCGTATCCTAGACGCGGACGGGAACGAACTCGCCAGTGCTGCTCCCACTGACAATCTGTTCGGCACAGGGCAGACGTTCGATATCTCGGATGTCACTATCCCGGACGACGGCAGTACCACGCTCCAAGTGTCGGTCACGGTTGCCGCCAACGTCTCCGAGTCAGCAGTTCTGGGACTTGAGACGAATGCCGACTGGAAAGAAAACGGGAGTTCCGGCCAGACAGCGTTCGTTTCTGACGGGAAGCCTGAGTCGCTTGGAACGGCCGCGACCGACCTGAACGGAAACGAGACGGTCGACAGCGGGAACCAAACGGCTGACAGCGACAACCAGACTGCCGACAGCGGAAACGAAACAGTCGGTAGTAACGAGACGACCGACAGCAGCAACCAGACCGTCGACAGCGGCAACGAAACAATCGACAGCGGCAACGAAACAATCGACAGCGGCGACGAGACGGCCGAAAACGACACCGTCACCACCGAACCGACCGGTGAAATGACGACGACCCCAGACGAGCAGAACGCAACGACGAACGAAACGGAACAAAACACCACGTCGTCCGATTCGGCGACTGCGACGCTCAATAACTCGTCTGCCGCGCCGGACCTGCAAATCGTCTCTCCTGAAAACCAGACCATCGTCGAGTCCGACGACCTCCTCGATGTGACCTACGGGTACGTCGAAGACGTCCCGGACGACGTTGTGTCCACGAGAGTCACGCTAACCGACGAGCAGGGAACGTCGTACGACTACACGGTCGACAAAACCGAGTACGTCGCGGGTGCGACCGTGACGGTACCGCTTGACCTCGACAAGCCCGCCGACAATCTCACTGACGGCGCATACTACGTCGAGGTGGCGGTGACAAACGCATCGGGCGAGACGGATACGACCCAGACCGCAACGCCAGTCGTCGTGGTGAACGACGAGGCCCCGACGGTGGGTAACGTCTCTATCACGAGTAATACGACCGACCTCGCGCGCGACGCGGCGCTGAATCTCACGTACGACTACGGCCCGGCACCGAACGCTTCGAGCGTCACGGTATGGGTCGTCGACAGCGAGGACACCGCGAACTTCACGTCCGGCGACCTCGCGAACGCATCGTACACGACCTACGAACAGTCCGTCGACCACGGCGTCGTCGCTGACCGCAACCTCACCGTCGGTCTCGGCTACCGGCTTGCGGACAACGCCAACTACAGTGTCTTCGTTACCGCGACCGACGCGACTGGGCTGCAGAGCAACGCCAGCGCGACCGGAACGCTCGACGTGAACGCCGAAAAGCCGAGCATCGAATCCGTGGAAGCGACCATCGGTAGCGACACGGTGACGGTCCACTTCACCGAAACCGTGGTCGCCGGTGACGGCGACGACAATATCTCCCGCGCCGACTTCGCGTTCCAGAACGGTAACGACGGTGGCGCTGGGTCGATTACGTCCGTCGTCGTACACAGCGGCGATACGGTGACGCTCGGTCTCGATGCCAACGTCACGCTTGGGGACCTCGATAGCGACCACGTGAGCGTCCGCAGTGGCCAACTCGTGGACACTCACGACGACGACCCCCGAGCGGTTGGTACCGGTTCGGTCGCACTCGACGATACGATTCCTCCAGGGTTCGGGTCAATCACAGTACCCGACATCAACGCGAGCAACACCGACAACTACAGGGTTGCAATCGACACGTACAGTGATGCGACCGACGTCACGGTGACGCTCACTGGGTCTGGTGGCACGACAGTCACCAAAAGCAAGGACGCGGTGACGGGCGAGGCGAACTTCACGCTGAACGCCACCTCCCTCGACGAAGGCTACGCGAACGTAGAATTCAATCTGACGGATAGGGCCGGAAACAGCCAGATTGTTGGGCGTGACACCGAGAAGGACACTGTCGCGCCGACACTCGAATCGGTAACGACGAACGCGGGAACCAAAGAAATCGAATTACAGTTCTCCGAGTTCGTTGCTGACCCGTCGACGTCGGACTTCGAACTGTCCAACCTCTCTCACAAGGTCAACACGACAAGAGCCGTGGGCGGGGACGTGTTGCTGACGCTAAACGAGTCCCTTCCGGCGAGTGCTATCAACTCCAGCGACGTCGTGATATCTGCGTCTGGTGTCACGGACATCGCCGGGAACCCAGCCACGAACGACCACACGCTCGATGACGTTGACGCACCGACCCTGTCGGGTGTCGCCGCCGAGCCAGGTGACGAGCAGATTGTCGTCACGTTCTCCGAAGATGTCACGCCCGGAGCCGACGAGACATTCACCGTCGACGACTTCGGATACACGGAGAACAACAGCTCTGGTGTCACTGCTCTCGAGTCGGTCACCCAGACCGGCCCGCAGACGGTCGTCCTCGAAACGAACGGTCCGCTCACGCCCGACGACCTCGAACAGGACAACGTTACCGTCGCAGCCAACAGCGTCTACGACGTAGTTGGACATTCGGTTTCGGAGGCCAACTACACGATTGGTGTCGAATCCGAGCTCAAAGTCTCCGTCAACAGTGGCACAATGACCGTGACCGTCGTGTCGCTGAAAAACATCACTAACGCGACTGACTTGGGGATTACGATTAGTGAGATGAACCGTGAACTCGACTCGCTCGAAGGCTTCGAACTCGACGACCGGTTTGTGACGACGCTGAACGCGTCTGACTTCGAGCAGACGGAATCCGACGTGTTCGAAGCGACTGTTACCGTTCCATCGGACGGCGACTACGCCGAAGACGGCGAGTACAGGGTCACTGGCAGCGTTGACGGTCAGATGAGATCCAAATTAGTCTCCGTCGATACGACCGCACCGCATCCGACCGACGCGGTCCTTCTCGACGTGACTGACGCTGCACAGCTCGACGACACCCGGAATACCACCGAGATTCGCGTGCTGTTCAACGAGCCAATCAACGCCAGCAACATCATGCCGAGCGACGTGTCCATCGAAGGATTCGATGGAGAAATCATCGCAGTGCAGAATGCTGGCCCGTTCGGCTCGGTTACGATTATCACCGAAGGCAAGGTCCAGACAGGGACTCGCCCCACGGTGACAATCGACGGTGACAGCTACGTCGACGCCGCCGGAACGAACGGCAACGCCAACAGCCAAACCGTCATCCATACCGATGTGCTCGATCTCGAAACGGGCCGGAACTTCGTCTCCGTGCCCGCATCGAGCGGCGACCTCTCGCTCGACGAGGTGAACCTGTCCGCCGTCGACGCCATCTACGCGTACGACGCGGAATCCGGGTCCTGGGATGCCTTCGACCCTGATGCCAGCGAGAACGACATCACGGCGCTGGAGGGCGGTAACGGCTACATCTTCGTGATGGACTACGCCACGACGCTCACACTGAACGTCTACAACCGCCCCGGAAGCGAACAGAATGCGAGCGACATCGCGCCTGCACCGACACAACAGGAACTGACCGAAGGCTGGAACCTAGTGGGTCACTACCAGGAGTACGACCAGAACGTCTCCACGGCGCTCTCGTCGTTAGATAGCGACTCCGTCTACAAGGTCCTCGCACACGACGAGTCGGCCGACAGTCTCGCTTACCGCTCTTACAACGCCGGTGACTTCGACACGATGGACCGCGGCGAAGCCTACTGGGTCTTCGTCCGTAACGACGAGGTCTACACCGAAGCGACGAGGAACACGGCGGACAGCTAACACACTCCCCCATCTTTGCGTAACCTACTATGAGAATACGACAGACGAACTGGCGAACCGGGCTGACGGCCGCAGCGGTGGCACTCGTCACGCTGCTCGTCGTCACCGGTGCCGCGGGCACAGCAATGGCGTCGCCCCCGTCGCCGCCACATCGGTTCTTCGGGACCGTTGAAGACGACGGCGAACTAGTCTCCGGTGCCACCGTCGAAGTGGTGTACGAAGGTTCGGTCGTTGCGTCCGACACGACCGACTCGGACGGCTACTTCGACCTGAAGGTACCTGAAGAACACATCAACACCAGCGGGGAACGGACTGTGACCGTCACCGTCCGTAACCAGTCGAAGCAGTTCGAGTGGCAGTCGACGGGGTCGACCGAAGTGAACTTCGCTTTCGGCGACAGCGACGATGGCGATGACAACACCGGCGGTGGTGGCGGTAACACTGGCGGCAACGGCGATGATAATACCGGCGGTGGTGGCGGCGGTAACACTGGCGGTGGCGCGGAAACGACAACGTCCACCTCCACGAGTACGCCCACGACAACCACAACGATGTCGCCGACTACGAGTGAAACGACGCAGACTGCGACGGCGTCACCCACCGCGAGTACGACGGCGGCAACCACGGCGGAAACCACAGCGGCCAACGATACACCGACGACAGGGACCGGCGTCCCCGGCTTCGGTGTGAGCGCTGCGCTCATGGCCCTCCTTGCGGCCGCCCTGCTCGCGCTCCGAATCGAGTAGTTCGCCGGCTACCCCCGACCGATTTTTTCGGCCGACGGGGCCTTAGTTAAGTGATTCTCTCCCATGTTCTTCGGTAACAATATATATGATTGGTATATGCTGGTATACATGGAGCAGACACGTCGAAGATTTATCAAGACAGCTGCGGCCGCAGCAGGTGGCCTGTCGATGGCAACGTCTCCGGTTGTCGCAAACGGCGTCCGCGAGAACCACTTCCTCGTCGATACGCGTTCGGCAGATTCGGAAGCGTGGCGTGAACAAGTAGAGATTGTCGACGAAGCCGACGCGGTTCAATTTGCATCGGTGAAAGGAGACGAAAGTGACCTCGAAGGCTTCGGGCTCGATTTCGCACCGGAAATCGAATTCTCTATCGAACCGCCGGAAGTCAAAGGCGTCTCACCCGACGACGTTCCGGACAAACTCCCCGAAACCGGACAGTTCGACGCCACACAGGAGGCCGAAGACGGGATTCCGGAGCCACACCCATACCAGTGGTCGAAACGCAGTCAGAACGTCAAAGCGCTCCACGAGGATGGCATCACGGGTGACGGGGCGACGATTGCGATTGTCGATTCCGGTATCGACCCAGACCACCCGGACCTCGTCGTCGACACGGAACGCTCCGGGAATTTCTCGCTGGACGATTCTATCGGCACCAGCGACGACAGCAGCCACGGAACGCACTGTGCCGGAATCTCCGCCGCAAACGGGAGCCGTGCTTCTGAGGGCGGTCCGTACGTCGTCGGCGTCGCACCCGATGCCGTCCTCTTGGACATGAAGGTGTTCCCGTTCAAATCCAGCGCCTCGATTCTGAGCGCCGTGACGACGGCCGTCGACAACGGTGCCGATGCGATTAATCTGAGCCTCGGCCCGGGCAGTCCCGTGGGGCCGAGCGTCAGCCAGCATCTGAGTGTTAAAT
>NZ_JBZRPK010000507.1:0-6131 GCF_058382125.1 Haloferax sp. s1 | reverse complement strand
TTTTTTTGCTGGGTGAAGCGTAACTCTAGTTTGCTTTCATTGGAGTTCGTCGGCTCACGCCGGTAACCTACCTTTTCAGCGGTTCTGTATGTGTATGAGCGGTTGTCGGCTGTGAACTCGGGGTACGGTCCGTCGTCGTACGTCGGCACGGACGTTGGCCAGCGCCTCGTACGCTCCGTCTCTTGGAACACGCGGGCGACCTTCTCGAACTGCTCCCACAGGCTGTAGTACTCGTGGTTGCCGTTCCACTCATCGGACGGCGTTTGGTTCCGGCCACTGAACGAGTTTCCGAACCACCGGATTATAATTACTAACGGCAGCATACGGATACGTACCGAACGTCCTGATGACCGACTCTGGCCAGCCGCCGTCACCCGACCGCCTGATTAACCTCGTTGCTGGTGAGGACCACGAGGAGGCAGTGGCGTGTCTAGACCGACTCAACGCGGCCGACGCCGACGCACGCAAGCGTGTCCTGCGGGCGCTTCGGGGCTTGGCCGAGGAGTGCCAGAGTTCTTTCGACGGACTCGCCGTTGCACTCGCGACGTTCCTAAACGACGATGAGCGGGCAGTCAGGCTGACGACCGCCAAGTTGTTCGTCACGCTAGCGCAGTCGGAGCCTGGTGTCGTCCTACCAGCCGTTGAATCACTCGCGGCTCGCCTCGCCGACAATGAAGAGTTCTACTACGTTCGAGCTCGCAGTGCCGAAACACTGGGATACGTCGCGCTCGAACACCCCAAGGAGGTCAGTGAGCCGGAGATACTGGCGGACCTCCGGGTCGGGCTGTCGTTCGATGAACCCGAAGTCAAGGAGAAACTGGCCAAGGCCATAGAGTACGTCGCACTGGGTAATCCGGACCGGCTCCGGCATCAGGTCACGTCACTGGCAGAGCATCTCGATGACGAGAGCGAACTCGTCCGGTATCACATCTGCACGGCTCTCGTGGTCATTGGCTGTGAGCACACGGAGCGGTTATCCGAGGCAGCGGATGCGCTCGGGAATCGGCTGACCGACGAGAGTCCATACGTTCAGGGGCGGACGGCGGAAGCGTTCGCTATGCTAGCGCGGTCGGACGTGGGGGTCGATACGGTCCCTGATCTCGACCGAATCGATTCGGTGGACGACGAAATGCCGTCATTCCTAGCCGACCGCGTGCGGTTCGCTCGACGAGTGTCCCAAGACTGTCACCACTCTGGAGCGGCTCCAGAAGGTCTCGGGACTGTCGAATCGATTCGTAGCGGGACAGCCGATATCGCCGGGGAGATTACAGCCCCTGACGGCGACAACGAGTGTCCACACTGTGGACTCGACTTGCCGGACGGCAGGCCACCGATGTGTCCGCGTTGTGGGGCCCCACAGTAGCCATCAGAATTTTGGCTTAAAAGTGAGAAGTTTCTTATATTATTAGGCGTGCCTAAAACGCATGGCAGACGACGCCACCGGGCACAAGACACCGACGCGGCGAGAGCACCGCCACGTCGTTAGGTATGTCCGCCGAGAAGGTCCGGCTCGCGCTGTCGGAGATGGCCGTCTTCGCGGTTGTGTGCATCTCTAAGACCAGGAACTGCTCGCCGCCGACAGCCTGTAGGCGAACCTCTGGGGGTACAGGCCGGGAGATAGACGACCTTCCCGGGAGTTCGGCGAGCAGGCGGATGACCCGAGAGAGTAGCCTGGGGACTGATTTAGGGTCGCCTAAACACCGGAGGTTTTTTAAATTTTTAGGGTTGCCTAAAACATATGGCAGACGACGCCACGGAACGCAAGGGACCAACACGGCGAGAGTACGTCAAGTATAGCGGCGCAGCCATCGGCGGTGGTCTCCTCGCCGGGTGTACTGGCGAGGGTAGCCAGTCGACGTCTACCGCCGACGAGGCCCCCACCGACACCGCGACAGCTACGGAGACAGCCACTCTTACGACCTACGAGGCGTGCATTGAGCCGGTCGGCTGTGTCGAATTCAACGAGGTCCCAGAGACCTATATCGTCAACAACGGGGAGTGGGCGGACATGGCGTTCGCGCTCGGGCAGCGCGATGGGTTCCTGACGGCGACGAACATGATCCCTGGGTTCATGTTCGACCCGTTCGGTCTTGACGTCCCGCCGGAGTCCGAGACCGCCACGCTATCGGCGACCAACTGGGATAAGGAGATCTTCTACGAGAATGACCCTGATGTCATTTTGATGGACCCCAACTATATGCACAAGACGGGCTGGGATGGGTCCTGGAGCGAATCGGATACCGAAGAGATCCGCGAGGAAGTCGCCCCGTTCTTCGGGAACAACTTCCTCCGGCGTCGCGAGTGGCACGACTACAAGCTATACTCGCTGTATGAGGCTTTCGAGCGGCTGGCTGACTGCTTCCAAGAGCGCGAGCGCTACGAAGCGCTGGTAGAGGTCCACCAGCAGGTCCAGAGCGAGATTCAGTCGCGGCTCCCAGCCCGAGGCGAGCGCCCGACGGTAGGGCTGCTCAACAGTGCTTCGAACCCCAGCAAGGGAACCTTCTACCCGATGCGAACTCAGACGGAGGGCGTCGAGACGAAGCCCTACCGCGACCTGGACGTGGGAAGCGCCTTCACCGCGGATCTCGTAGAAAACGGGAGAATCGACTACGAGCACCTCCTCGAGGTCGACCCCGAGATGCTGATTGTCCACTGGGGTATCGGCACGACTGGTGACGGGACCGGGTTCTCTCCGTCCGCGTTCCGCGAGCAATATGTCACGCCAATGGAAGAGCACGCGGTCGGGAGCCAGCTGACGGCCGTGCAAAACGGCGACGTGTACCCCGGTGCGTTCGGGTCGCAAGGTCCCTTGACCAACCTCCTCCAGACCGAGATGGTCGCCCAGCAGCTCTACCCCGACGAGTTCGGCACATTCGATCCCGAGTCGTTCCCGGAAGTTCCCGATACGAATCAACTGTTCGACCGACAGCGAGTGCGTTCGATAATCGACGGAGAGTTCTGACCATGACGGACGCGAACGGCGGCGATACGACTGACACACCGACACACAAAGAGTACGTGAAATACAGCGGTGCACTCGTCGGCGGCGGCCTGCTCACGGACTGTACCGGTGGCAGCGGCTCAACGGAGACGGCCGCGTCGACGGTGACGAGCGGAGACTGAGATGCCGGGCCGCGTACTTGATTGGGAAGCCTCGAAGTTGGGAGCAGCTGTAGCTGTCGTCAAGGATATTTTCGGGCGGAGCGCCACGGTGGACGAGACTCTGCTGACCGAACTCGGGTTCGAGGAACTGCAACGTCGTCACGAGACGCTCACAGCGTATCGCGCTCGGTGTGAGGACGTTGCAGACCAGCGCCAGTCGTTCCTTGACGGCGCGACGAACTACGGTGTAGGTGTCGGCATCAGCCACTGGAGTCTAGTCCCGTACATCTCCCAGGGCTTTCCGGTAGATTCCCCGAGGGGTTATCCGGTGTTGGCGACAGGCGCTCGGCTCGACGATACCTGTGTGGGTTGTCAGCAAGCAGTACGGCGACAGCTGGTCAGGAGAGTCTAACTCATGGACGATAGTCCCCGACACAAGCGCGCTCGACTGCGGGCATGGATGTATGCAGCGCCCTTCGAGCTCGATGAGACGCCCACTGACGAGGCACCAATCGGTGATTCGACTGCACCTAGCGACACAGACGACACAAAGAAATCTTCTGAGACACGATGAGTGGGGCACCACAGTATCTCCTGGCACTCTACATCGCACAACACCGGCGCGACCCGCCTATTCCGCTTGGTGTCGTCGCGGAGATGCTAGACAGGTCTCCAGCAGCATCGACAGAGATGTTCCAGCGACTCGCGGACGATGGGCTCGTGTCCTACGAGCCCTACGACGGTGTGACGCTGACTGAGTCAGGACGCAAGCACACCGCACAGTTGCACGAGACGTACGTGACCGTCTCGTGGTTTTTCCGGGGCGTGCTGGAACTCGATGACTACGAGACGGAGGCGATGGAACTGGCCGGGCTGGTCAGTCCGACGGTTGCGAAGCGGCTCGCAGCCACGCTCCCCTGTGACACCGAGGGAACGGCCACACCCGAATTCGATGAACCAGCGCCTACAGTCAACGAGGACGAGTCTTGCTAACGGGACGCCGTCTCTCAGTTCGAGCCACCTTGACAAAATCCCACGGCAAGAATGGCATGGATAAACTGTGCCTGCAGTGGAACACGCGAGGAATGAACGGGCGAGACCCTTCAGTGGTTCGACCTATGTACGAATAAGCGAACCCCGGGATACAATCTAGCTTTTAGGCAGTACGAAAAATTGCCAGCAAACAAGTAGGACGATATACAGAATGAGAGATTCAGGGATTAGAAATTCTGAGTAGAGCTATTTTAGGACCCCTTAAAACAACAGCTTTATGATAGTTAAGAGAATATGAATAGTTGCTATGAGCACAGAAGGACTTGAACGTCAGGCGCGTAACTATTTGAACAACAACGTCCCGCAAATCCAGCAACACGGTGGTAACTTCGAGGTTCGAGACATCAATGAGGAAGAAGGGACCGCGACCGTCGCGATCGGCGGTGCCTGTTCGGGCTGTGGCATCGCCCCGATGACGATGAAGGCCATCGAACGCCGACTCCCCGAGAGCGTCACTGGTCTCGAAGATGTCGAAGTCGTCCGCTCCGGCGGTCAGCGTACTGCGGTGATGCCCTCGAAGACTGATGAGATGGAGGACATGGACGAGTACGAAGACTACAACCCCCCATTCTAAGCGACCGTCCGGACGACGAGGCTTGACTCCGTCGCTCTCGTCCCGACATGCGACAGACTGACCAGTCCGGACGTGGTCAGAACCGACTCGGCGTCGCTCAGTCACTTGTACCGTGAACTCAAGGACCTCACGAACAGCGAGTGGTGTCTCAACGAGCAGGAACGCCACGACACGACCTCGCGCAGCTTGGAGATATCATCTAGATGTATGGTGTCAGCACCGTGAACCACTGCTTACTCCCGAGTTCATCGACTCACTCGAACACTACGGCTCGCTTTCGACGAGAACGGGTCCTCACCGGCGAGTTAACCAGACATCGCTGATGACGCGGTAGACACTGAGTTTGCGCAGGGAGCCCCACGTGAGTAACGATGCAAGCGCCCCCCATAATCAATTAAACCGACGAGCCCGACGAATTCCGATGTGCCGGTTCCTATGTGAGGTAGTTGGCGGTTGCCGTCCCGAAGATGAGAATCACGAGTCCGATGCCGGCGTACCCGAGTACGTGTTAGAAGTCGTCCCATCGGCACTGTCTACTTAGTGGTTTCTCAACCAGTGTTCGTCTGACGTACTCTGGGGGACTACGAACCGCGTTGGCGAAGAAATAGTTATGCAGGTTGTGACAACCGGTCTCGTTTCTCTTCCCGTTTCCCTAGATTTTGTTGAAGTTGCTACTGCGACGTGACAGTGTCGTTGCGTCTATGGTTGGTGTGGTATACGCTGGACTGATTCACGAATACTGTATACAAATTCTGTAAACATATTCAATATACGTTTTCAAATTATGATTTTATGTATCGAGAATTGGGTTTTTACTGACAATCTATATGTGAAGTCTCGACAGATATCCCGGTGTAATCCAAGACAGCCGTTCGCGCCGCTCAAGTATCGCTTCGGACTGGGCGACGACTTCGGCCGGATTGGCCAGCAAGTCCTGCAGTTTTTCAGAGAGAGGGTCGAACCCCATGGTCGCGCACGTCGTCGGTGTGCGAACCGATGAGGTCCTCACTGAGCGCGGGGTTCGAGATGAGCGCGTTCCGGTCGGTGTCTTCTACCAGAACTCCGCTCGGGAGGGTTCGTCTCCCCGCTCTCTGGTCGCGTCCTCTCGTCTCAATGGCAGTATCCGAATCTCGTAGTGCGACTCGCCTTCGGTATCGGAGAGTGTGATTTCAGCGCGCGTCGGTGAGTCTGGCTGCGGGTCGAACACGTCGGCAACGGGTGGGGATACCTCGCTGATCGGCCGACTGCGTAGGAAAGCGACCACCATGCAGTTGCGAGGACGAGAGCTGTAAGCGGGCGACCGCCCGGGCGGGCGCGGGTGTGCCATGCCAATTACGCCCCGAGGAGCGAGATACCAAACACAACGAGAAGGAAGAGCAGACATGGGAGGAAATGCTCGTTT
>NZ_JBZRPK010000508.1:0-6141 GCF_058382125.1 Haloferax sp. s1 | reverse complement strand
GTCGCGTTCCCACCGAGTACGAGGACGTCGCCTTCGAAGACTGGCTCTCGGCGCTCAAGACCGCCAAACTCCTCGAAGATTGGGTCGGCGAGGTGGACGAAGACCGAATCACGGAGCGCTACGGGGTCGGGCCGGGCGACATCCGTGGAAAGGTCGACACGGCGGAGTGGCTCTTAGGCGCGGCCGAACGACTCGCCTCCGAACTGGACCTTGATTCGGTCTACGCTGTCCGTGAGGCCAAAAAGCGCGTCGAGTATGGCGTCCGCGAAGAACTCCTCAACCTCGCGGGCGTCCGCGGTGTTGGTCGAAAACGCGCGCGGCGGCTGTTCGAGGCCGGTGTCGAGACCCGTTCGGACCTCCGCGAGGCGGACAAGTCGCGTATCCTCGCCGCTCTCCGTGGTCGGCGGAAGACCGCCGAAAACATCCTCGAAGCGGCAGGTCGAAAGGACCCGTCGATGGACGACATCGATGAGTCCGACGCGCCGGACGATGCGGTCCCCGACGATTCGGGATTCGAGACGGCGAAAGAGCGTGCCGACCAGCAGGCGAGTTTAGGTGATTTCGAATGAGAGTACTCGAAGCCGAAGCGACCGTCTCCGACCTCGACGCGTTCACCGCTACCGTCGGAGCGGTCTCCGACGAAACAGAAGCGACGATTCAAGCGTTCGATGCTCGGTACATCGCGGGCCGCAGCCACCTCGAACGGGCGGTCGAACTCGCTGACCGAGCCATCTCCCGCGGCAACGAAATCGCCCGCGACCGCGCCGTCGAATTCATCCTCTACGCCAGCGGCCGCCGCCAGATTAACCGCGCATTCGAAATCGGCGTCAGCGAAGGGACGGTGCCCGTCGTGATTCTCGTCGACGGCGGTGACGAGGACGCCGCAGAAGCGGCGCTTTTCGACCGGCTCGACCTCACGCCCGCCGACACGCTCGGAGACTACGACGAATCGCTCGTCTGCGATTTCTTCGACATTGGCGACGACGAACGCGCCGCGGCGGACGGCGACCTCGCCGCACTCGTCAACGAGCGCGTCGCACTTCTCGCGGTCGACCGTTGAGTCGAATCCACGGCTCGGCTGCTGTATCTGGGTTTCTCACGATTTACCGGACTGCAGTCTATCGGTTTCCACTCGAAACGAACCCCTTCAGTTTCCAAAAGTAACCCCTTCGTTTCAACTGGAGAACAGGGGACAGCGTCGCCCCGAAGAGTGTAGAGAACGAAGAATAGTTCCACCAGGATTCGAACTTCCGGAAGTTACCTTCCGACGTTCGAACCGCGCGAACCAGTATAGTTCCACCAGGATTCGAACCTGGGTCGTTGCCCCCAGAAGGCAACAGGATTGGCCACTACCCCATGGAACTTCGCATCACTTCGTAATTCGTGGGCATTTGTAAACGTTGCGTGTCGGCCCTCGCGTGCAAACTAGTGACATACAACAGAACAGACGTGCATAAACCACCAACTATTTGCCCCTGTTCTATCCACTGTCGTGTATGTACGTCGGACGATTCGTCGTCGTCGGTCCCGGAATCGGTGCCTATCGTGTCTCCTCTCGGTCCTTCCCGAATCGACAGGTCGTCGACCGGGACGGAGCCCTGACCGTCGGGCCGACGCCCGATGCCCCGGAGACTGACAACCCTTACATCGCCTACAACTGCGTCCGCGAGGGTGGTCAGTACGTCGTCGTCGGAAACGGGTCACAGGTCGACCCAATCGCCGAAAAACTCGACCTCGGCTACCCGCCGCGCGACGCACTCGCCGAGATTCTGCTCGCACTCGACTACGAGAAAGACGACTACGACACGCCGCGAATCGCGGGCGTCGTCGGTGCCGACGACGCGTACATCGGCATCGTCCGCAAGGACGCACTCGTCGTCGAAGCGGTCGAGGAACCGACGCTGGTTGCGACCTACGAGGAAGACGACCCGCGGACGTTCGACCTGTCGGCCGAGAGCGCCGCCGATGCGGCCCGCGAACTCTACAACCACGAGTTCGAACACACGGTCTGTGCCGCCGCGGCGACCGTCGGCGAGTCGGTCGAAACCGCCTTCTACAACGGCGAGTAGTCGAACCGAGTCGGTCCCGTCACCGACTTCAGCCCCGTACTTTTCACCCGAGGACCCGTATCGTGAGCCATGCTTCTGGGCGTTATCTCGGACGTGCACGGAAACCTCCCGGCACTCGATACCGTCCTCGAATCGCTGCCGCCGGTCGACGAACTCGTCTGCGCCGGCGACGTGGTGGGGTACAATCCGTGGCCCGAGGAGTGCGTGACCACGCTGTCGGAGCGGGACGTGCCGACCGTTTCCGGGAACCACGACCGAGCAGTCACAGCCGCGACCGGCTTTCGGTTCAACAGCATGGCCGCCGCTGGCGTCGACTTCGCCCGCGAAGAACTGTCTCCAGAATCACTCGACTGGCTCGAATCACTTCCGGAGACGCGAACCGTCGCCAACGGCCGGGTTCGACTCGCCCACGGCCACCCGGACGACCCCGACCGGTACACCTACCCGGAGGGTTTCTCACCCGCGCTGCTTTCGGGCGAAGACCTTCTCGTATTGGGGCACACCCACATCCAAGGCCACGAAATCTACGACGAGGGAATCGTCCTCAATCCGGGAAGCGTCGGGCAACCCCGCGACGGCGACCCGCGGGCGGCCTACGCCGTCGTCGACCTCGAGACGATGACGGTCGAAGAACACCGGGTCAACTACGACATCGACCGAGTCGCAGAGCGCGTCCGCGAAGTCGGACTGCCAAAACGGCTCGCGAGTCGACTCTACGAAGGAAAGTGAATCGAGAAGGCGAATAGAAGCGAATAGAAGGCAGTCAGAAGACGGCGGGATGCGAGCGCTTTCAGTTCGAGGTCGGTTCGAGTCGCGCCGAGAAGTGCCGAAGCTCCTTCATCGGCGGTTCCTCGATGATTTCGAGACCCTCGTACTCCTCGGCGTTCTCCATCGCCTTGACGGCCGTCTCAGCGATGTGTTCGAGGTGTTCGAAACTGTACGTCCGCCGTGGGAGCGCGAGACGGACGAGGTCCGGACGGTCGGTGCCGGGGAATGCGAATCCGCCGAGTTCGACGCCGCGGACGCCGCCTTCGCGGTAGAGCGCGCAGACGAGCGCCTGCCCGGGGAACTGCTCTTTCGGAATGTGGGAGAAGATTTCGCTGGCGTCGAGGTAGACGGCGTGACCTCCGGTCGGAAGGTAGACGGGGACGTCCTCTTCGGAGAGCAAGTCACCCAATTCGGCCACTTGCTCGACGCGCTCGCCGATGTACGGCGGCGTGACCGCCTCGCGGAGGCCGACGGCCATCGCCTCGATATCCCGGCCAGAGAGGCCGCCGTAGGTGGGGAAGCCCTCGTAGAGAATCGCCCGCTGCTTTGCGTGTTCGAATATCGTCTCGTCGTTCATCGCGGCGAACCCGCCGATGTTGACGAGGGCGTCTTTCTTCCCCGACATCGTGATGGCGTCGGCGTGTTCGAACTGCTCGCGGGCGATTTCGGCGATAGACATGTCCTCGTAACCCGCCTCGTTGGTCTGGATGAAGTGAGCGTTCTCCGCGAACCGGCAGGCGTCCATGACGAACATCGCGTCGATGTCGCTTGCGAACTCGGCAGTGGCGCGAATGTTCTCCATCGAGACGGGTTGGCCGGCGACGGAGTTGTTCGTGATAGTGAGGACGACGACCGGAATCGAATCTGCACCGACTTCCTCGACGAGGGCGTGACCCGCGTCGAGGTCGAAGTTCCCCTTGAACAAGTCGGTCGAGTTCGGGTCGCGAGAGGCGGGCGACGGGCAGTCGACGGGTTCGGCACCCTGGTTGACGATGTGCGCCCGCGTCGTATCGAAGTGCGAGTTGTTCGGGACCACATCGCCGTCTTCGAGAAGCACACCGTAGAGGACGTTCTCCGCACCGCGTCCCTGATGGGTCGGAACGACGTGTTCGAATCCCATCACATCGCGGACGGATTCGGCGAGGTTGTCGAACGACTCGCTGCCGGCGTACGCCTCGTCGCCGCGAATCATCGCTGCCCACTGGTCTGCGGACATCGTTCCCGTGCCGGAGTCGGTCAGCAAATCGATGTAGACATCGCGAGCGTCGAGATTGAAGACGTTGTACCCCGCCTGTTCGATGGCGGCCTCCCGCTCCTCGCGAGAGGGAAGTTCGATGGGTTCGACCATCTTTGCCTTGTATGAGCGCATACCACCCTATACGGCCGTGAATGTGAAGAATAATGCAGGCGGAAAACAGGGGAGATACGGTTGTTTCTCGTCGTTTTCGGGCTATTCTGTACATCGGTGTTGGTGTCTGTGTTGATTGCCACCATGGACCGTCAATTCTGACCGGTGTCTCGGCTGGGTAGGCTATTGTCTCGGCTGAACAGGCCAGTGAGTTGGCTAGCCTGTCCGAGTCCGAACCGGTCCAATCCGGCCCGGTTCAAGAGATAGCGGTGGTCCGTGGTGGACGATGGTCTGTAGTGGGCGATGGTCCATGGTAGACGGTGATCCACGATGGACTCCCTCGGAGAGACACGTTGACGATAGCGTGTCTCAGAAGCAGTCGAACCGGCTCAGAACTCGTTTTGGATGATTTCGAGTGTCTCCTCGCGGTCGTCCCACGCCACGAAGATGGCGACAGACGTTGCGGAGGTGATGACATCGTGGATATTGATGCCCGCCTCGGAAAGCGGCTGGACGATTTCGAGGATGACACCCGGCCGGTTCGGAAGTTCACCGCCGGTGACGCGAATGACGGCGATGTTGTCTTCGACGGTGACAGACGAGAGGGCTTCGTCGGCGACGACGCGGTCGTGAAGCACTGCCTCCGCCTGATTCGACTCCTCTTCGAGGACGTAGAACGTGATTGAGTCCATCCCGGAGGCGACCGAGTCGACGTTTATGTCCTCGTCGCGCAGGGCGACAGAGAGGTCCGCGAGGATACCCGGTCGGTTGCGAATCGCTCGTCCCGCGACGGTAAGACACGCAAGCGGGTCCTCCTGCATGTCGATGAGGTTGTGGAACTCACCTTCGATGAGCGTCCCGCCGGTGAGTAAGTCACCGTGTTGGTAGTGAACGACGCGAACGTCGAGTTCTTCGTCCTTGTAGGAAAGCGCCGACGGCGCGACGACCTCGGCACCGCGGAACGAGAGGTTTCGGAGTTCGTCGACGGTGATTCGGCCGACGTTCCGCGCACCTTCGACGACGCGCGGGTCGCCAGTCATGACACCCTCGACGTCGGTCACGATGACGACCTCGTCGGCGTCCATGTACCTGCCGAGCATCACGGCGGTCGTGTCGGAGCCGCCGCGGCCGAGGGTCGTAATCTCGCCCTCGAGGTTCTGTGCGAGGAAGCCCGTGATGACCGGGACGACGCCGTCTAACTCCTCGGCGAGTTTCGCGGCGCGCCGCTGGGTTTCTTCGACATCGACTTCGCCGAGGTCGTTCGCGATGACCGGCCAGTCATCAGCCCCGGGTTCGAGGAACAGTGCATCCACGCCGCGAGCGGCGAGCGCCGCCTTGAGCATCCGAACGCTGGTTCGCTCGCCCATCGAGACGATTTCGGCGCGGTCTCTGTCGTCGGCTTCGAATTTGATTTCGTCGAGCAGGTCGTCGGTCGTCGACCCCATTGCAGAGGCGACGACGGCTATCTCGTGTCCCTCTTCGACGGCCGCGGCGATAGAGTCCGCGGCGCGATTAATTCGGTCACCGCTCCCAAGAGAGGTGCCGCCGAACTTCGCGACTACGCGCATCGTCCCTCCGCTGCGTCGTGTCGCTGCGACTCTCGGTGCTCAAACATGCGAGGGGCTAACGCGGGGGGACGTATAACTATGTCCTCCTTTTCAACCGTTGCCGACATCGGCGAATCCGCCGCCGAGACGGTCCCTAACCCTTCTTTGTGCGGAGGTTTATGAACGAAGGGGCGAAACGTTTAGCTATGAAAGTCAGAGACGCCGTCGACTCGGACGCCGAGGCCCTCGCCGCCGTCGCCGATGCGCCGGAACGGGCAATGCGTCGGTTGATACAAGACCGGACGGTCCGCATTGCAACCGCGGAAACCGGTGCAGACCCGAATGCAGACACACCGGCAGCCGACGACCCAGTTCTCGGTTTCGTCGGATTCGACGTTCGAGATGGCGG
>NZ_JBZRPK010000509.1:0-6160 GCF_058382125.1 Haloferax sp. s1 | reverse complement strand
GTCGGGACAGTGAACGATGAGCCAGTCTTCGACGACGTGGCGCGTCAACTCACTCGCCTCGTATTCCGAACCACAATGATGGCACGTTGGCATATACCATGGTACGTTCTCGGGCGTGGAAAGCGTATCCCCTTCCCGCACAGCGTATCCAGTACCGTTTTACCGTCCCCCCTGCGAGTATGCGTAGCGTGAAAGGAAAGGAGTGGTACCAGGCCGACGAGGTCGCCCAGGAGTACGACTCGAAGCGGTTCTCCAAGGGCGGTCGGCTCATCGACCGGCGAGAAAAAGAGGCAGTCCTCGCGGCTCTCGGTCCCGTCGAGGACAAGAATATCCTCGAAATCGCCTGTGGAACTGGTCGATTCACCGTGATGCTCGCTCAAGAGGGGGCGAGCGTCGTCGGACTGGATATTTCGCGGGCGATGATGGTACAGGGGCGGGAGAAGGCCCGCGCAGCAGGCGTTGCCGACCGTATCGAGTTCCTTCGCGGCGACGCGGCGCGGCTTCCCTTCCCCGACAATCACTTCGACGCGGTGTTCGCCATGCGCTTTTTCCACCTCGCGGACACCCCGGCGAAGTTCTTAGCCGAAATGGCGCGTGTCTCGAAAGAACAGGTGTTTTTCGACACGTTCAACGACAAGAGCCTCCGGGTCGCCTACAACTGGCTGCTCCCGATGGGTTCTCGTCTCTATTCGAACGACGGTGTCGGTCGTCTCCTCAACGACGCGGGACTCGAACTCGCGGATGCGAAACACGACTTCGTCATCCCGTTCGGATTCTACCGGAAGGTTCCGAACGGCATCGCACAACCCTTCCGCTCGCTCGACCTCACGGTCGGCGAGACGTCGTTCGGTGACGACCTCGCTTCAGTGTCGTACTGGAATGCGCGCGTCACCGCCGATGCAGACGATTCATCCCGCGCGGCGACTCGAGCGAGCGACGCCGAGTGACGCCGTGACACGGGTGATTTTACCACGATTCTCGATTCACATTTAAGTACGTCCATCGCAAGTGTCCCGTATGGACCTCTCGGTCGTGCTCCCGACTCTCAACGGTCGGGACCAGCTCGCCGCTAGCCTTGATGCGCTAGCAGAGCACGCCCCCGACGCCGAAATCGTCGTCGTCAACGGTCCGTCGGCCGACGGCACAACCGGGATGGTACGAGAACGCGACGATGTCGACGTTCTCATCGAACTCTCCGACCGAAACCTCAACGTCGCTCGAAACGCCGGTATCGAAGTTGCAACCGGCGACGTGGTGGCCCTTCTCAGATACGACCTCTCGGTCGAGCCACTGTGGCTGTCGGCGCTCGAAGACGGAATCGAGTCGGCGGATGTCGTCACAGGGCCGATGCACCAGACGCTCCGAAACGGGATGACGACCGAATCGCTCGAAGAGAACACGATTGTCGGTCGCGAAGTCACCTACTTCAACGGTGGTAACGTTGCCTTCCGCCGTGAGGTGCTCGACTCACTCGACGGATTTGACGAGTACCTCGAAACAGGCGGTGCCCGCGACGCGGCGCATCGACTCGCCGGCTTCGGCCGAAGCGTGGCTTGGGCACCGGAGATGTGTGTCCGACGCGAGTTCGAAGCCGATGGTGGCATCTCGGAGCACGACTGGGGCTGGAAGTATCGAGCCTTGACCTATCGACTCGTGAAAAACTACGGTATCAGGCCGGGGACGGTCAAACGGACGGCGAAACACGCTATTTCTGATGGAATTGATGCTGCACTCGGCGTCGTCAAAGGCGACGTGACGCCCTCTGGCTGGGCTGGAACCGGCCGCGACGTTGGTATCGGTATTGCAACGGGTGCCTCCGACGGAATGGTCGCCCGTGCTCGTGACCGGTCGCGGACGCGAAACCCGCACGGCTGTTCCAAGCGGGCAGACCGCGCAGTTGCCCGGTACGACTGGCGCTAGGCGCGGACGAAAGCTATCAAACCGGTATCGGGTAGATGTAAGCTCGTGAGTGCCCCGACTACAGTTCTCCCGGCGCGAGTGCCGAGATAACGCGGGTTGCGTTCTTCGAGAACGCCTTCGCCAGCGCATCTTCCGATACGTCGAGCGTCAGAATCTCCATGACACCCACGTTCGGGTGCGTTTCCGGCGCACCGCTGCCGAATAGGACGCGGTCGGGATGTTCGAGAAGCGCCCGTTCGAGGACGCTCCGGTAGCGGACGAAACTCGTGTCGAGATAGAGGTCGTCGTGGCCGTCGAGCAGGTCGATGGCTTCGTGCATCAGGCTCTGGTCGAGCGGGAAGCCACCGAAACTCGAGAGAATGACCGGGAACCGACCAAGGAGTGCCTCGGCGACGGCGCTCGGTTCGAACACTTGGCCGCAGTGGACGAACACGGGAAGGCCGACATCCTCCAACATTTCGAGCGTCTCTTCGTCGGGGAGACCGTCGACCGACGGTGCGAGACGGAACCCGTGGAAGCGGTCGTCGTAGGCGTACTGTTCGATATCATCCGGGTCGGCGTGGTGCTCCCCTCGCGACGTTGTCAGGTTCCGAAGTCGAGCGGACGCACGCCCGCTCGGGTCCCGTGGCCCGTTGATGCGTGCGAATGCGAGAAACGGCCGGTCGACGCTCATCCGTGCAACCGCGTTGTTCGGCCGTAAGTAGCTCTGTTCGACCGGCTGTGCGCCCGGTGAGACAACGGCACGAACGACACCTGCCTGATGTAGTTCGCGCTCCAATCGCTCCGGGGTGATGTCTCGCCCGCGCGTCGCGACCGATTGCTCGTCGGGGTCGAGGCGAGCGTTTACGTCGACAACCCTGAATCCGTGTTCCAACTCCAGCATCGTGGTGTCACTCAGTGGTATCCGCCAAATAGGTTGTAGAATCGTTCGCCGCTCTGAGTCAAATTTTATCCACTTATTGTCTGTCAAATAACAACTTTGGACAGATATGTGGGCCTGACAGTCATTTCTTCAAAAGAATCTGGCAGGACCCTAAGACGCAGCCTTTTGTCCTATCCTTGCGAACATAAGTGCGTGTGCCTCATCGTAGAGGTCGTCACCCCGCTGTCTGAACTCCCTCTTGGTCGGCTGGTCGAACAGCACGACTTCGAACTCGAACTGGAGCCGTCGATACCCACGTCTGCGGACACGTCTCCGTTCATCTGGGTTCGAGGCCCGGACGCCCGTACGTTCGGAACTGCGGCTGACTCCGCTCCAGATATCGACAGTCTCAGACTCGTCGAGACTGTCCCTGATGGCGCACTTTACAGCGTCGAGTGGAATTTCGACCGGAATCCGGTCTTTGCCAGCTTGGCGGAACGACCCATCGTGCTCCTCGAATGTCTGTCAGCCACGGACTCGTGGTGGCTCCGATTTCGCATTCCTTCTCACGGTATGTTGACCGCCCTTCGGCGCGACTGGACCGAACGCGGTCTCGAAACTGAGGTCGACCGAATCACGCCGCTCGCGGCCGATGAGGAACCTGCGAGCGACGGACTGACCAGTCACCAACTGGAAGCACTGCTTCTCGCGCTCGAACGAGGGTACTTCGACGAACATCGACGAACGTCACTGGACGAACTCGGTGACGAACTCGATATCTCACGGCAGGCGGTAGCGGCCCGGTTACGCAGGGCCTACCGGACGCTCGCAGAGCGAATTCGTAACGAGTCGTCCTACGATGAACGGATTACATAATCAACCCGCATCCATAGGTAGTACACCTCCGTTTCGGACAGTATGGACGACCCGCTCGACAACGGTGCTGGGTCCGTGGTAACCACCTCTGTCAACCGATACGAAGAGGTCGCTGTCGCGGTCACCTCGGCTGTTGCGACAGCCACTGAACACAGCCCGCTCGACCTCCCACCGCTGGCAGAAGTTGGCGTGGACCCAGAGGCACTCGACTTACTTTTCGGCTCTTCCGCCGACCCGTCTCGCAATCTCACATTTCACTACGCTGGCTATCTCGTCTCGTTGTTCGGTGACGGCACACTCACCGTTGACCACGTAGACGAGTAGCGAGCACTCCTGAATCGTGGGTCCGACGACACCCACGTGAGTCGATACGCTCTTGCGAACAGCCACGGCGTTCATCCGAATGCCAGCCCAATCCTGTTGGACCGTCAATATGTACTGTTTCCGCCGATATTCCGTCTAACTGTCGCTCTATCGTGTGATTTGGTGTTCCACTGCCGCCGAAATCTATTTATAGAACTGCAATCGTTGGTATCGCTTGAGGTATCAACATGTCTTCACGAATGCAGCAACCGATGTACATCCTCGCAGAGGGAACAGAGCGAACCCACGGACGGTCCGCACAGGACTCCAACATCCGTGCCGGGAAGGCTGTCGCTGAAGCCGTACGGACCACACTTGGTCCGCGCGGAATGGATAAGATGCTCGTCGACTCCTCGGGAGAGGTCGTCATCACGAACGACGGTGCGACCATCCTCGAAGAGATGGACATCGAGCATCCCGCCGCGCAGATGATTGTCGAAGTCGCCGAGACGCAAGAAGAGGAAGTCGGTGACGGGACAACCACCGCAGCCGTTCTGACCGGTGAACTCCTCGCCCACGCCGAAAACCTCCTCGACGACGACCTCCACCCAACCGTCATCGTCGAAGGGTACACCGAGGCCGCTCACATTGCGCAGACCGCAATCGACGACATGGTCCTCGAAGCGGACCTCGACGACGACCTCCTTCGGAAGGTCGCCGAATCCTCCATGACCGGCAAAGGGACCGGTGACGTGACTGCCGACGTGCTCGCGAAACACGTCGTCAAGGCGGTCCAGATGGCCCACGAGGACGGAGACGGCACGTTCCACCACGAGGACGTTCGCGTCCTCACCCGCACGGGCGCATCGTCGTCCGCGACCGAACTCGTCGAAGGCGTCGTCCTCGACAAGGAACCCATCAACGAGAACATGCCCCGGTCGGTCGAAGACGCGACTGTCGCCGTCCTCGACATGAAACTCGACGTCCGCGAAGGCGAGGCCGACACCGAGTACAGCATCAACTCTGTCGACCAGCTAACCGCGGCTATCGACGCCGAGGACGAGGAACTCCGCGGCTACGCGGAGGCGCTCACGGACGCCGGTGTCGATGTCGTGTTCTGTACGAAGTCTATCAACGACCGCGTCGCGGGCTTCCTCGCCGACGCAGGAATTCTCGCATTCAAGAGCGTGAAGAACGGCGACGCTCGCGCACTCGCCCGCGCAACCGGTGCAAAGCGTCTCGGCTCGCTCACCGACATCGAGGACTCGGACCTCGGCCACGTCGACGCCGTCAACATCCGCGCGTTCGGCGACGACGAACTCGCCTTCGTTGAGGGCGGGGCGGCGGCCAAGTCCGTGACGCTGTTCCTCCGTGGCGGCACCGAACACGTCATCAACGAACTCGAACGAGCCATCGAGGACGCCGTCGATGTCGTCGCCGCTGCGATTGACAAGGGCGGCGTCGTCCCCGGTGCTGGCGCGACCGAAATCGCCATCGCCGACCGTATTCGCTCCGAAGCCGCCGGTATCGAAGGCCGCAAGCAACTCGCCGTCGAGGCGTACGCCGACTCGGTCGAAGCCCTCCCGCGCACGCTCGCCGAAAACACCGGGATGGACCCCATCGACGCGCTCGTCGACCTGCGCTCTCACTACGAAAAGGAGGGTATCGCCGGCATCATCTCGACCGGCCGCTCGGGTGAAATCGGCGACCCCGTCGAACACGGCGTCATCGACCCCGCGGCCGTCAAGCGCGAGGCCATCGAATCTGCGACCGAGGCAGCGACGATGATTGTCCGCATCGACGACGTTATCGCCGCCGAGTAAGCGCCCCCGACGCTCGAAGGCGAATCGACTTCCGGTGGTCTCACTCACGCCGCCGGGCCACTTCGTGTTGCTTTTTCACACCTGCGGCAGTCGCCACTCGTATTTGAGCGCGAGCATTCGAACCGTGAACACGAGCGCGGCGCACAACCCAGAGGGAATTCCGGTCGGCGCGCCGAGCCCGCGGGCGACGAGGAACGCGAGGCCGCCGACGACCGCGGGTGTCGCATAAAAGTCGTCGCGGAGGACGACCGGAACGCGACCGATGAGAATATCGGCGATAGAGCCGCCGCCGACGGCCGTGACGGTCGCGAGGCTGACGATACCGAACGGGGAGACCCCGGCGTCGACGCCGACGCGCGCGCCGGTCGCCGCGGAC
>NZ_JBZRPK010000510.1:0-6230 GCF_058382125.1 Haloferax sp. s1 | reverse complement strand
CTGCAGGGACCATTCGAGGACGACAACACCCTTCAGTTCTCGCTGGCAGGTCCCCGAGAGATAATCGACTCCCAGATACCACCGCGAGGAGGGCATCCGCCCTTGCTTCATCCCGGTCCCGCCGTCGTTCATCACGAGGTCGAGCCATTTCGTGCTCGCCATCGTGGCTGTGACCGACAGCGCTCCTTCGAGTCGGGTGGCGATGCTGTCGAGTGCCTCAGCACCGTCCGGGTCGCGGATGCGCTGGAGGACGTTCGAGAGCTCAGCATCCTGGACCTCGACATCGCGACCGGGTTGGTGGTACGTCGGGTCTGCTCCAGGACTGGTCAGATAGCTCGGTTCCAGCGTGAATGCGGCCGTAGTCGCGCCTGTCATGGGTCACCTCGTGGCTGTATCATGGTCATGGTGTACTTTCGTAGCCCGTCAGTCGGACTGAAAATCGGGCGTCATAGAAATCGGCATAGTCGGCAGAGCGATTCGTCTCGTTTTCGATGGTGAGCGTGTGGTACGCGATGTCCGACACGCCCACGTTGGGATAGGTTCGCTCGGCGTTCAGTGCGTGCTGGCACTTTGAGAGTAGGTCGTCGAACGCATCGGTGTCAGCGACATGTCCCCACTCGTCTTCGTGAAGACCTTCAAGACGGCAGCCGACGACAGTCTCGCTACGGTGGTCGAACTCTGCTCCGGTGGGCGAACGCCGCTTTGTCGCCAACGCTGCGCCGAAGAAGTTCGACCGCTTCAACTCACCTTTCCGCGAGCGGATGTTGGAGTCGAGTTGCTTGCTATCGTCGCGATTGATGCGTTCGAGGTCGTCAGGAAACGTCGCGTCGGGCCAGTTGGACTTGATCGTCGAGAGAACCCACTCGACTTCGGTCGTCATGAGAATGGTCCGGCGTACTTTGGACCTCTGCCCACCGGGGCATCATCGGGACAGCAGTAATACTTCAGAAGCTGCTGGAAAGTTGATTAGTCGTCATCACGGCCTTCAATGTACTTGGCGAAGCCAACTGCAGCAAGAATAGTCGTAGGGAACAACGCGGCCAATCCAGTTGTTGAAATTGAACGGTTGAGGATGTTAGCTAACCACCAGACAATGGTGACCTCGAGTGCTACAATAACACTAAATGGATAGACAAATGCTTTGAATCGTTTAATTATTGGAACTCTTTTTGAGACACCTCTCACAACTTTATCTGCCAGTTTGCCAAGCCCATAGCAGGCGATCCCACCTGCACCAACAACTGGTATAATCTGTGTCGTCAACTCTCCCGGAAGCATATTTTTGTCTGACAGGACTAGTACGCCGCTCGCAAAAAAGTAGAAACCATACAGATATGTTGATCTAAGTGACATTCCTTCGTTGGGGTTGATAGCGTCAACAACATTAGTTGACATTGATTTAGGATATACAAGATTTAGATGAAAATCATCATCTGTTAGGGGTCCATCATCAACTAGCTCGTCAATTATACCATAGATATCTTCTTCGGCGTAATTCTCATCAGAGAATTCATCGATGATAAATGTCCGTTGCAATTGCCAGTACCGTCTGTTATCAAGACACTCTTCGATATGATTCACAATTTGTCTCATTTTGTCTTCTCTCAGGTGGATAGGCTCACTAGAGACACCATCGTGAATATCAATTGTATCTGAATTGGTCACACTTGAGTTCAACAATCTAATTCAAACTTATAAAATATATGTAATGTATTCATGATAGCTCAATCACTCATATTTGAGACCAAGAATCGGACTCCATCTCGGATGAATCTAGATTCTGGCAAGCCACTAATATTCACGCTTGTAAGGAACACACGATAGCCGTCTCCTTCGGGTTCGAACTCTTCGGCAACCCACGCCGGAGCATCTTCCCGAGACCACACCCAGCTGAGCACAGGATCACCGTCGACAACGTGGTCCGAAGTTCCGAACTCGAAATAGACGGCGGCCTCGTGCGACCATCCCCACGTCGCAACGATGCGCCCCTGACGCCGTTCGACTCGGGGCTCTTGCAGACTGTCGATGATCGGCTCGACATCGTAATCCATCTCTGAGTCGTACTGTCTGAGGACCTCGTGGGAGCGCTCGATAGCCTGGTCGAGGAGACCACCCTCGCGAGTGAACTCAGATTCAGCGTTGTCGAGGATGGCCTCGCGAGCGCTCGCGATGAAATCGTTACTCAGATTCATCCCCGGCCACCTTTATTGCGTTTGGTTGACAATAGTGGGTCGATGTCCAACGAGACTGTGCGGGTAGTAAGGAAAGAGGACCAGGGTGTTACAATCGAACTGATTGTTGCCACTACAGGCAAAGATATCCGGGAGCTGGAGTTCTCTGAAGTCCACTTCCTGTCGAACGGGTGGATCGAGTGTCGTGGAGGCGATAAAGAAGATCGAATCAACTTCTTCCCACCAGAACGAGTCCATAACGTAATCGTATACGACGAAGACAAATCATCAGGGACGTTTGATTTTTGACATTCACTCGCGATAGACCTCAAGCAGCTCCTCAGCACGGTTCTCCATCGCCTGCTTCTTCGACTCAGGGTTGGTCAGTTGGCTGTTGTCTGGGATGCCGAGTGCCGCCTGATCGTCGAGCAGCAACTCTGCGGCCGCCCGGAACGCGACCGCGCGACGGATGGTCTGGGGCAGCCCTTCGTGACCGTAGTCGAAGGCCACGTAGACGCAGTTGACAAACGAGTCGAGAGTCCACTCCTCGGTGACCTCGTCGTAGAGGTTGCTCGTATCGAGGTACAGGTGCGTGACGCCCCCGTTGTTGATGCGCAGCATGTAGTCCTTGCCGAGAGCGTCGGGCCACGGGCCACCGTCGTACGCGGTGCCTGTGACCGAATCTGCATAGCCGCCGGGCGTCCGGACGAGAGGCTTCGTGATCGCCTCGCCATCGCGACGGGCTAACTCAAGGCGCGTGTAGTCGCCTGGCCACGTCTTCGGTTCGGCGACTTCGCCGACCGCAACCGCTGACTTCGTTGGAATCGATTCCTCGTCATCGCGAGCGTTCGGCCCGGTCGGGATGATGTTGCGGGTGTCTTCGTCGATCCCTCCGGGGACGTAGAAGTGTCGCGAGAGCGTCTTCTCGAGCCACTCCGTCTGGGCCGTGATGGCGTCGACGACGACCTGGTGGTTCGCTTCGCCCCACGCACCGTTGTCGAACTTCCCCGTCGTCTCCTGGAGCGCACGACGGACGTCCTCGACCGTACAGTACCCGACGTCTGCCATGGCTTACGCCTCCAGTTCGTCGCGACGGGCGTCGATGGCGTCCTTCACGGTCTCGCTCGTCTCGGCGTCCTCGATGACGTCCAGGTGGGCGTCGACATCGCCAGCTTCGACAGCGCCGGCACGGTCGTTGTAGTCTTGGTCTAGGAACGCGTCGAGGTCGAACGTGTCTTCTGCGGACGCGGTGGTGTCCGAGCCGTCAGGCGTTCCACCAACCTTCTGAAGGCTCTCCCCACTGTCGACTACCTCCGAGAAGTCGTCGGTCGACGTGAGGTAGGCAGCCACCTCCTCGTCGACGTCAGCGACATCACCTGCCTCGTACGTGCGCCCGTCGTGTCGATACCGTCCGCCACCAGTGTACTGGATGGTAGGCATTACTCAACCCTCCATCACGCACTCGTGGTCTTGACATTCGAGACGAGAACAGCGCCCTCCTCATCCTCGATGGCGAAGTCGTCGCGAACACGCAGGAAGTAGCGCGCAAACAGGTCGTTCTCGGCGACCTTGTCCGTCTCGGTGAGCACCCGAATCTCGACCTTGTCGTAGAGCCCGTAGACGAAGTTCTGCGGGTGGGTGAACACGACCTTGTCCTCGGGCCAGTTGGCGACACCGACGATGTCGTAGGTGAACGGTGTGATGTCACTATCGCCGAACAGGACGGCCGCACCGAGCGGGTCGTTCCGCTGGGCGAGGCCGTTCGTGTACGACTGCAGTTGGTTGAGGTTCATGTAAAACCGCGGCTGGAACCGCTCGGAGCGGAGATACCGGTTTGGCATGGCCGTGATCGTCTGGTTGAACATCTCGGTCGACACCGGCTGTGGGTTCCCCGACCCGTCGGCGTGGTTGTAGGTGTTGGTGTCGTTGGAGTTCGCGAGAATCTTCAGCCAGCCGTCGTTCTGGTTGATGAACGCGTCCGCCGCCGACTCGTCGCCGTTGATCCCCAGGTCCTGCGTGTCGATAGCGAACTGCCGCGACAGCATGTCGAGGACGATCTCGTCGACATTGTCGACCGTATCGTCGACGGACTCACGGGTGAGGTCGTACGAGAGCGTCCCCTTCTCGACGTCCATGTTGACCTGATCGGTCGAGACGGACGCCGACCCAGCGTCACCAGTCCCCTCGCTCGCACCACGACGCTGACGGTCGCCGACAGAGATACGCGGAATCGCCATCTTCTGCCGCGGGAGGTCCTCGGTTCGAGCGGCCTGCAGCATGGCGGCGGACTCCTGGACCTTCTGATAGAACTCATCGAAGAGGTCGCGGGGAAGTACCCCACCAGCCATCGTGGTGGTGTCGAACTTCTCGAGGGCGTCCTCGTTCTTCTGGCGCGTGTTACGAACGGTATTTGCGTGGCTCATTGATTACCGGCCTCCAGCCTTGCGGGGGTCGAGCGTGAAGCCCTTGGTCGTCTGCGTGGTCTCTTCGTCGGCGCTCTTGCCGAGCTGGTCACTTCCGTGACCGGACTGCTTGGCGATTGTATCCACTCGCTCCTCGATGGAGTCGAGCTTCTCGGCGAGGGCGTCAGAGATGTCGGCCGCCTTCTCAGCGTCGCCGTCGTCGCCCTCCACTTCGTCGAGTCGTTTTTCCATCTGTTCGAGTCGCTCCATGACTGCCTTCTCGGCGTCGTCGTTGGTGTTGCTCATTTCGAGATCCGCATCTGTGTTCGTCTCTGCCTCGACCCACGCAGCGAAATCGTCGGAGACTGGCGCCTCATCACGTTGTGCGCGGATGTACTCCTGATACTGCCACGTCGCCTCGTCGGCAGCGAAGGCAGTATCTTCGTCGAGGATATCCGTCCGCCAAACCCAGGACTTGAAGTCCGAAAACGGGGCGTTGCCCTGCTTGTCGACGAAGCGCTCGATGGCGTCGGCGACAAGGTCGCCTTGCTCTTCGGTGAGTTTCTCCGTCGACGTCGCCTTCTCGGCGTCGCCCTCATCGCCATCCTCGGCAGGGGAGCCGTACTGGGCGATGTCGAAGTCGGTGTCCGGGTCGTCTGTAAACCGATTCATCTCGATATCCATGTCCGACGCCAGCGACGCCTCGATTGCGTCGTGGGCGGCCATCAACGCCTCGCGGTTGTCGGCGTTGAGCGTTCGGCCCTCTTTGAACAAGCGGCCCTCCTCAAGCGCATGAATCGCTTTGGAGTACGCCACTCGGTCAACCTCGGACTGCCCATCCGTCTCGGGGCTTACGTCGTCATCGGACTTGCCGAACAACATCGCCTTGAGGCGTTGGCCGAGCGTCGCGTCGTCGACGTCCTTGAGCCGCTCGGGGCTCTGGTCGTCGCCGTCGCTGGTGTCGGGAGTGTCTGTCTCTGTATCAGTCATCTTCGAACGGCCTGCAGCGCTGTCGAGTTTCTCGGCGCTCTGCAGGTACTCCCAGAGCTGTCGGGCGTCCGACTCCGAGTGCCCCCGGTCGGCCATCACGTCGACGAACTCGTCTTCACCGGCGACGTCATCGACGATGGATTTCGAGAGTGATTTCGCAGTGGCGTAGACCGCGCGGGGAACCGCCGGGATGTCGACATCCGACACCTCGTCGACGGCACCGTTGACGATCTCTGTCGCGTCACCCTCGTCGACGCCGGCCGGGAAGACGACGTCCTCGGGTAGGTCGTCGGCAGCGTGGGCAACCTGGGAAGTGATGTCGCCGCCAATTGAGAAGC
Source organism: Haloferax sp. s1 (assembly GCF_058382125.1). NCBI lineage: Archaea > Methanobacteriati > Methanobacteriota > Halobacteria > Halobacteriales > Haloferacaceae > Haloferax > Haloferax sp. s1. The sequence goes on along the minus strand of NZ_JBZRPK010000510.1, from coordinate 329 downwards.
CGTTGAGAATCCCCTGTTCGACGAGCGCCCAGAGGTCATCATCGTCGTACTTGCGCGTCGCCATCCACGTCCCGGCAGGGTATTCCTCGCCACCGAAGGTCTCGGACTCCTCGAGGAGCCAGTGGTCGACCGTCTCCGCTGCGTCGGCCGGGAACGCGGCATGCATCACCCCCTCGGCGGCGTTGGGGTTGAACATCGACGGCACGGCTTCAGGGCGGAAGAAGTCGCGGTGGGGGCCGACTTCCCACCGGACCGACACCGCACCGGCGGCGGTCTGGGCCTCCGGGTCAATCACCTTGCTTGCGACAGTCTTCTCTAACCAACCCGCT
>NZ_JBZRPK010000511.1:0-6249 GCF_058382125.1 Haloferax sp. s1 | reverse complement strand
TCAACAAAGCCATTTCGACCTAATTGGCGCCGGAGGAAGACGAACAAAAGAGTGAGAACATCCGCTATTTCTGCCCCAATAGCCGGGAGAACTCGCCATAGTGGAGTCGATTCAGAGAATCCAGATCTCGGATACAAGACTGCGTCAAAGTAGCCAAAGCGATGAAGCGTCATGAACAACAACGCGGCTACGCCAACTAATGCGAATACAGTAACGAGGGTCTGAAGCGTCTTGTTCAGTGAGTTCTTCCGAGTCCACAACAGCCAAAATGACGAATTATATGTCTGTAGACATCTTTGATTCCATCATGGCAACTAGGAGGAAGTTATTGTCCAGTATACTATTAGCAACCACTGGGTTAACTGGTTGTCTCTCACGTACCCGATCTAGTACGACTGCTCGTATTTCAGACATCACCCTCATGAATTTGAGCAATGAAGCTGTAGATTTAAACCTTCAAGTGATGAAAAATGAGTCAAAAAAGCTAGATAAAGATTATACACTCAAACCAGTTGGCAAATCCAATTCAGCAACATCACACATAGTTAAGCACGACTGGATGTCTTCCCCAGGTCAATTCACAATCAGAATTGAATCGTCTGGGGTAGATGGTATAGTTGAACGTTCAGTTCCTTCTCGTGGGGCCGGTTGCTATGCTATCATTGTTCGTGTTCTTCCTGACGGACGTATAGATGTTCCAATGGACTCTGAAAGCTCACGTTGTTAAAATAACTGGGGTCCGGGGTTCAGGAAGAGCCACTCTAAACGGAAAGCGTGCGAGTTTACCTCTCCACCGTGGGCAAGGGTGAAACACGTTCATCTGACTGCAGCTCTGTTTTTAGTATCGGAACGCCGTACTCTGTTTGATACCAATGTTTTATCTGCCTGTGTCGTCTCCTCGTGAGGGGCGGACGCACACAAACGCATCTGCCACGGTTGCAATGGGCGGCCTCTGTTACTGTGGCACTTATTGCCCCACGCGAACCCTATTAGGGCGAGCACGGGGGGGATTAAACCATCAACGGTCGTCCCCTGCCCCCAGGTCAGAGACCATGCGGAGTTACTCGCCTTACTTATTCCGTGGGTGTTGCAATGAATTCATGGTGTCTATCTGAGGGGAAGCAATGTTCCCCTAGAGGGTCTACTGGTCTTGATACCCTGACCCGAGTATAGTCATTGGATATCGATCAACCATTCTATCTGGTTCCCCATCTGGTCCAGAAAAGAGTTCTTTTTCGGCCTTTGTAGGCTCTCGAACACCGAATTTCTTTTGTTCTTTTAAAGTCATATCTGAAGGGTGGGGCAATGCATAGTGACACTCCGTGTCTAGGCTCTCTGTTTGTCCGTGTGCCTTGATTTTGTTTCCAGACATACCATACGATCCCGGATTTGCGGGATTTCCATCCACATTCGGCGGATCGCCACTATAAAATTTAACCTCATTTCCAAGGCTATCTGCAACCGACCTAATTGTCCAAGTCACACTATCGCTTGTCTCGTGGCGAATAACTGGGTCCAGTTGGTGTGCTACTTTCCGTTCTTTTTCATTGAATGCGCCATAGTGAGACCAATCCCGCTGTTTCCGGTTAGGGACCTGGTTACGAGTATCCGCCTTGAGGCGACGGCGGCGGAGCAGGCGGCTAAGTACCCCGACATGGACGTGATGGCGGAGAAGTGTTCGGACCTATACGCGCTCCACACGATGCCACATCCGCGCCTCGATGCCTACGAGGACGGGGATGACGTTACGGAGTTAACTCCCAACGTCGTGACGTGGTTTATCGAGTTCCACGGCGGCTATCACGGCTCCGCTATTCTCCCGTCACTCCACCTCGATACGCGGGATACGGGCGTTAGCGGGGACCACCTCCGTCGCCTCTTGCATGATTACGGGGTTCAGACGGGGCGAATCGCGGAGGGCGACGGCGAGACGTTTTTCGCCCCGGTCCTTTGGGACTTCACCCTCGACCGAGAGAGCGGTGGGACGCTAGTGGCGCTGGCCGACTGATCTCGGTCCCGCAACCAGCAAGTCCGCCAGCATAGCACACGAGCATTGCCTGGATCGAAACGTCAGGAGAGATAGTGAATCCGAAGCGTGCAGGGGACAAGCTTGCCACGTTCGCTTCACTGATCTTTGACCTGCCGTGTAACGCTCCGGAAGTGATGTTTTCGTCTGGACGAACCACTCGCGCATCTCTCGCTCAACCGCCTCGTCGCGAACGACCGGGGAGACCTGCTTCGTCGCCGTGACGTAGGCCGTGAACTCCTCGCGAGGCAACCGTACCGACGCGCCAGAATCATCGGGTTCGACAACTTCACCAAGCGCCCGACGCCCGGCACGCTGCCGTGACTCGACCACTTCCCCGAGATGTCTCGGATCTTGTCTTCGTCTTCCTCCGACCGAACCGTGAAGATGAGGTCGAACCGCGAGAGGAGCGGTGATTTGAGTTCCACCTGTTCGGCGATATCCTTCGATGGGTCGAAGTGACCGCCGGTCGGGTTCCCTGCCGCGAGAAGCGCCGTCTCGGCCGGGAGAGACGCGTTCTTCCCTGCTTTGGAGACATGCACCTGTTGGGATTCGAGCGCCGTGTGCAACGCGTCGAGGTCCGACGTGTCGCCCTTGTCGAGTTCGTCGACGACGGCGAGTCCTTTGTTCGCTCGAACCAGCGTCCCCGCCTCGATGCTGAATTGCTCGGACGAAAACGAGTCTTTCACGATCGAGGACATCAGGCCCGCACTCGACGAGCCGGTTCCGTCGGTGCGCGCTCCGAGTGGTGCGATTTCGTACGCTGCTTCGAGGAGGAGCGTCTTCCCCGTCCCCGGGTCTTGTTTCGGTCCTTTGGATGGGCATTCCGTTCATGGAACTCCTTGCGTTCATGACTCAATTCTCGTTCTGCTGTGCTCTTCGTGTACTTGCTCGTGGTATTCGAACTGAATCAGCCTCTCTCCAGCGAACTATATTATTGTTTGTACTCTGAATATTAAATATAGAAAACATATATGGTTGAAGTTGTCTCGTACAAATGGAATGTGCATAGCGACAGGCGTATCCAAGCGCAGTTGGATCTCAACTTCTAATGAGCAATGGCGTAAAGCGGTCCAAATAGAAAACCCGGATCGAAGAGATTCACTAGATAACTCTCAATTGGGAATCAACACATTCCTGTCAAACCGTGGTGTGTGCCTTTGATCAACCTTCAAGAAGTATGATAATGAGGAAACGTTGGTACGGCATCATTGCGATTGGTCTCACTATCGGTATCGCTGCTGAGTTTGGTGGAAGATGGATCGGTCTGTCGATGTTCCTTCGGGCCGCCGCTGTCGCAATCTGTATCGGAGTCGCTGTCGGTATTCTTTCCGAATACAGTCCAAAGAGAACGGCACTCTACTCTGGAATTACTGAATTACTCCGTGCTGTAATTGCCCTCGGTATCACAGGTGTGATCGCACTCAATCAGGGTGGCAAAGAGCCCGGATTCTTACTGTTCTACATCCTTTTTTTGGGAGGAATGACTGCTGTTGTCACCGTAGTCTCGGTTCCAACTGCAGCAGTCACGGCCTCCCTGATTAACATTGTAAAACTAAAATAGCATAGGGCTCGCTATTCCCAGCGCGAACGCTTATCTCTCACAGTATATAATTCACTCAACGACCTGCTCGTTCCTCAAACTGGCTTAACTAGACAGTGCCGCCAGCACCAGTAGCAATGCCCCAGTAAAGAGGATCACATAGTAAAGGGCACGACGCAGAAGATTGCTCCGAACGTCGTGGATATCGCAGTTCGCGATGAAAAAGGGAGTATCGTCGGTGCCCCTGATCGTCGGCGTTCCGGCGTCGATCGACAATTCGCCGAATACCAGTAACAGAGCATCCTCCGGGATAGCTTTGGACTCGAACCTGTTCGTATCCAGGGAGATGTCCAACTCAGCCTCGATCACGTCACTGACTCGCGCGAGAACCATCGTCGTCCCCTCGTGAACTATGTGGACGTACGGCGACGTATAGGGGTGGACGCGGTACGGGGCGCTCAAGATGTAGCCATCCGTCCGCACGTTGGAGAGCATCGGGGCATCGTGAGCTTCGCGGAGCCAACCGGGATCTACCTTTACTTCGCCGCTGTTAGTGTCGATACCGAAGGATTCGAACTCCACGCCCGAAGCCACCGTCCCACCGCCAGCCCCCCTAGTGAGTATCCGCCAGACGTACACGGCGATTGGCGACTCGTAGTCATTGGTAGCGACGTCGCTGTGTGGCGCTTCCTCGTCAACCGTCACGGGCCCCTGGATGGCCACCGAGTTACCCGCGACCAGATCGGGAGACTCCGTGGGGGAGACACCGAACAGCACGTGGTAAAGTCGGAGGGTATTCGTCAACCGGTAGACGGCGTACAGCCAAAACAGTGAGAAAAGAACGACCGGCAAGGGATCGCTAACGCTAATCATACGTTTGCATTCTTGTCACTAAATTTAAGATCGGCGGAGTGGAACTGCCAGTACACGGTCGAACTGACTTGCTCCTTGCGGAATGGTACTATCTTCGTCAGTCGGTAATTGTCGTAGCTATCGTCACTTCCCCTTTGATTTGCTAGAATAGCGATTATGGATAGCGAGATTGAGGAGGCCACTAACTAGACAGTGCCACATTCAACAAGATTTTCTCGTTCTTGTGCTCCTGGAGATAAGCGGCATAGATCCAGATGAACGATTCAATCTGAGGGAGAATCAGATTAATCACTGAGGCATACCGCTCGTCCCTGTAGTTATTGGCGATCTCCTCAATTATGTCTTCTCGCTCATATTTCACTTGGCGATGTGTCCAAAAGGCTCGATCAGATAATCGACGTCGAGCTCGTTGATAGCTGAGTGTTATTCTCGGTACAATTTCATGTCTGCCGACTTCGACAGCCCGTCACTCGGCAATCCGGTGTGCCTGCTCGACGTACCAGAACCAGAACTCCTGCAGGCGGTCGGAATCGCTCTGAAACTCCCCCTCGTTGAAGGGAAATCCGCCGGCATATGCGCCAGCCGCGTACAGCGAATAGTCCCAGTCGTCCAGCGCTGCATCGGGAACGGTTTTTTCACCGACGTAGCAATCGAACAGTGCCAGATAGAGCATCTCACAACAGGCCCAGCCGACCAACTGTGCGTTCAGCTCCGCTGCCGTCGTCCCCGCTGTATTTTCGACGCCTGTAACAAATCGATTCACTGCCTCTCGGACGGTCTCGTCATCTGTATCGCCAGCGAGATACCGTTCGGCAAGCCGGAGGCTTCGCTGGGCAATATCCGACTGTGGTATCTGCTGCTCCCATATCGGTAGCACTTTTTGACACGTCGTAATCGCCAATCGGGCCCGTCTCGTGTGGGCGGGTGTTCGCTCAGCTCTCGATTGTCCGGTTCCGGTCACCGGCCCGAACGACCGCCACAGTTCTTTTCGAAGCGGCAGCACGAAGTGGCAGTCGTCCCGCTCGCGAATGGACGCTTTGTATCGCTGCACGGCTGCTGACGTGATCATCGATACTAGATAGTTGTGCATCTCGCGTATCTCAGTTCTGTTCGGGACTGGAGTCGGACCGTATATGCGCTCGGCAATCGACTCTGACGTATGGAACTCGTTTGGCACGACAGTGTTGGCGATCCTGTTCTCACTGTCGTCGTGCGGGTGGCTGGGATGGACGACGCGGACGCGCTGGTCGCTGCGATTGCGGAAGCCGGTGACTGTCTGGAAGAGATCGACGAGGAGATCGAAGGGACCAATCGACTCGCGTTCGTCTTCGAGACGCCTGACTGTGAGCGACTGGACGACGATGCGTTCTTCCAGCGCGCCTGCGAACACGAACGTGTCCGTGAACGGATAGCCGACTTTCTGTGGTGAGCCAAACCGTCATCCGAACTGTCCCGCCTGCAGTCTGATCTGGCCCCGACGCCTCGGATTCGAACGCCTGATCAGTGTTTCTTGGTGAGGAGAGTGCCACGTGCTCTTTCCCCTGCCACACCCATTTCTTTCGTGCCTCGAAGGGAATTCTGAGTTCTTTCGGCCAGTCGCTCCCGTGGGGCTTTTCCGGAGCCGGGTCGCCACTCCCGAGGACGTAATAGGTGTCTGTCGTGATGGATTCGGATTCGTCGCCCATAGGCTGTTACACGTCGTCTCTGTGCATTTGTCGAAATTCCCTGACCGACTCACAGTCGTGTTCGTCCAGTCGCGTGATCCAGCCACCGAATTTGTATCGACGCCAGCACTGCTGGCCGTCGA
>NZ_JBZRPK010000512.1:0-6278 GCF_058382125.1 Haloferax sp. s1 | reverse complement strand
GAAAGCAGCGGGGTTGGCTGGGGTGGCGGCGAACCCGGTGGAGCGGGGGAGTCGGGAAACGAAGGCGGACGGGGCCTGTCTGCACCCTGCGGCGTTTCCGGGTTTTCGCCGGTCTCCCCGCCCGCAACCGCCATGGCCGAGCGCTTCAAGGAAAAACACCCGAAGGTCAGCGTCCCCACTCAGCCCACCGGTACCGGTGGCGGGTTTGCGAACAACTTCTGTACCGGACAGACGGACTTCAACAACGCCTCGCGTCCAATCAAGCCCGAAGAGAAAGAGCAGTGTTCCAACAACGGTATCACCCCCCTCGAACTCAAGGTCGCAACTGACGCGCTGACGGTCATCGTCAACAACGACAACGACTTCCTCGGTGAGGGTCTTACCGTCGAACAGCTCAAGACCATCTTCTCCGCCGAGACCAAGCCCAAAACGTGGGCAGACGTCAACTCCGAGTGGCCGGACAAGGAAATCGAAATCTTCGGCCCCACCGACGCATCCGGTACCTACGACTACTTCATCGAGTCAATCCTCGGCGAGGAAGGTCCGGGTCACCGCCAAGATTACTCTCCGACCGAACAGGACCGCAACATCATTCAGGGTGTCAAAGGTTCGAAGTACGCCATCGGATACATGGGATTCGCCTACTACAGCGAGAACACCGACACCGTACAGGCTGTCGCCATCGACAACGGCGACGGTTACGTCGAACCGTCTCTCGACACGGCGCTTTCCGGCGAGTACACGCCGCTGTCGCGTCCGCTGTTTACCTACCCCGCGAAGGAGTCCCTCGCAGAGAAGCCCGTCGCCGAGTTCGCTCGCTTCTGGCTGAACAACTCCACGGATGAGAAAATCGTCGCCGACGAAGTCGGCTACGTCCCGCTCAGTGAGGACACACAGCAGGAGATGCTCGACAAGCTCAACTCGGCCATCGAAGAGGCTAAGTAGAGAATTCCCGACACAATAGCCTAACGAAGCGCTTTTTCACAACCCACAATTCATATCATCCAATGAGCACAGATGACCTCGAAACTGACCTCACGCGGAATACGGAGAACACGCCGCGTGAGTTACTGACGCGGTCGTTCTTTTTCCTGTGCGCGGCGTTATCCGTCGTGACGACACTCAGTATCGTTGGACTCCTCACCGTCGAGGCGTCCAAGTTCTTCAGCGTTACAGCCCCGCTGATGGGTGTCAAAGGGGAGACGGCGTCTCTCATCGACTTCCTCACAGGAACGACTTGGAACATACACAACCAGGAATTCGGCGTCCTCACACTCGTATCCGCGACCCTGATGGTGACTTTCGGGTCGGGCATCATCGCCCTTCCACTCGGTGTTGCGACGGCAATCTACCTCAGCGAGTACGCGAGTCCGCAGGCCCGTTCCATCCTCAAGCCCGCACTTGAGATTCTCGCCGGAATCCCGACCGTCGTCTACGGATTCTTCGCAATCCTGTACATCACGCCCGCGCTTAGTGTTATCTTCCCCAGCATCGGGACGTTCAACATGCTCTCTGCGAGTATCGTCGTCGGCATCATGATTATCCCGATGGTCGCGTCCATCAGCGAGGACGCGATGTCCGCCGTTCCGGACGAACTCCGACAGGCGGGCTACGGGATGGGCGCGACGAAGTTCGACGTATCCACCGGAATTGTCGTTCCCGCGGCGCTCTCCGGTATCTTCTCTTCGTTTATCCTCGCGATTTCTCGCGCTATCGGCGAGACGATGGCCGTCACCGTCGCTGCCGGTTCGAAAGCGCAGTTCCTCAATCCGTTCCTCCCCTCGTCCTACCTCGAAGGCGCGCTTCCGATGACCGCCGCGATGATCAAGCTACTCACCGGTGACATCACCGGCGGCGGACTGGCCTACCGTAGCCTGTTCGCTATCGGTCTCGTCCTGTTCGTTATCACGCTCATCATGAACGTCATCAGCGACTACGTGACACGGCGGTACCGGGAGGTCTACTAACCATGGCAACCGACACCGAATCCAGCTATGCCGGTGGCTTCGGTCAGGTCAGCCGAACGGCAGGAACTATCTTCCGGTATCTGCTGTTGGCTGCGACGATGTTCGGCATCGTCACACTTGCCGTACTCCTCGTCTACGTCGCAAACGACGCGATTCGACCGCTTACCGCCGACCTCGGATGGCACCTCACGTTCTTCGTGACGCTCGTGCTTCCGACGATACTCGTCGGCGGATATCTCTACCGGCGGAACACCGCCGCGCTCAAACTCGGAGGTCTGATTGTCGGCATGTTGGCCGTCTCTCTGCTGTTCAGTGGCGGAATGGCCATCACGTTCATCGATATTATCCCACCGCTCACTGGACTCTCGTACGCCATCGGACTCGCAATTCCCGCCGCGCTCACCGTCGTCCTGACGAAGTACGAAAACAAGATTTCGTTCACCCCACGTGTCGCCGTGACGGGTGCGGCCTTTTTCCTCTCGCTGTTCGGTGTTCCGGGCTACCTTCACAGCGTGCCGGAACTCGTCCAAAAAGCCCCGGTGGTTCCGACCGAATGGGTCATCCTCACTCTCGTTCTCGGTGGCGTGGTCGCACTCGCGGTCAGTCGATACGTCGCACGAATCCGCGAAGACACCACCGCAGGACTGCTCGCCGGTGTCGCCGCGCTCGGTCTGACGGGTCTCGCAGCACTCGTTGGCCCATTCCTGGGTATCGATGCGAACGCCCTCGTCGTCGTCACCACCGTCGCGTTCGTTCCCACCGCAACGTACGCTGGCGGCGCGGCGCTCACCCGTGAACAGGAACGAATCGGCCTCCTCTTCGCAGCAACCGTCATTGTCGGTTCGCTGGTCGGTGCGGCGGCCGTCGACATACTCGGGTTCGCCGGACCACAGTCGTGGGTCAACTGGCACTTCCTCACGAGTCCCCACAGCGGGTCTGCCGAGAATGCCGGTCTCTATCCCGCTATCGGCGGCTCCATCCTACTCATGGCCACAGTCGCCGCGCTCTCGTTCCCGATTGGCGTTGGTGCGGCAGTCTATCTCGAAGAGTACGCTCCTGACAACACCTTCACCCGCTTTATCGACGTCAACATCTCGAATCTCGCCGGTGTCCCCTCCGTCGTCTACGGACTGCTCGGACTCGGCGTGTTCGTCACGTACCTCGGACAGTCTACGGGGACCGTTCTCATCGGCGGTGCGACACTCGCACTGCTCATTCTGCCCATCGTCATCATCTCCTCCCGAGAGGCGATTCGGGCTGTTCCGGGTGACCTCCGACAGGCGTCCTACGGGATGGGTGCGACTCGTTGGCAAACCGTCAAGAACGTCGTCATCCCCGAAGCATTCCCCGGTATCCTGACCGGGACGATTCTCGCGTTGGGCCGCGCTATCGGTGAGACTGCACCGCTTATCATGATTGGTGCACCGAGCGTCGTGTTCAGTCTCCCGACCGAACTCTCCTCCAAGGTGAGTGCGATGCCCCTGCAGGTGTACGCATGGTCGAGTCTGTTCGCGAGTGAAGACTTCTACACGAAGGCCGTCCCGGCAGGCGTCGTCGTGTTGCTCGTCGTGCTCCTCGCGATGAACTCCATCGCCATCGTCCTCCGGAACAAGTTCGAAAGCGAAAGTTAAGTGAAACCAATGAGCCAAAGAGACAAAGCAACCGAGATAGAACAGTCAGCTATGACCGGAACAGAGGACCCGACGAACGACGAGATGCTCGTACAGACGGACGTAAGCGAGGGTCTCTCGGCGTCGGAGGAGTCGGTAACCCACGAGCCGGAGACCGTCATTCGCTCGGAAGACATCAACGTCTGGTACGGTGACGACCACGCGCTCACCGACATCTCGATGGAGATTCCCGAAAACAGCGTGACCGCGATGATTGGTCCCTCTGGCTGTGGGAAATCGACGTTCCTCCGGTGTATCAACCGCATGAACGACCTCATCGACGTTGCCCACGTCGAAGGTGACCTCACCCTCCGCGGCAAGAACGTTTACGACGATAATGTTGACCCGGTCGCACTTCGCCGCCGCGTCGGAATGGTGTTCCAGAAGCCGAACCCGTTCCCGAAGAGCATCTACGAGAACGTCATCTACGGCCTGAAGATTCAGGGAATCGACGGCGACTACGACGAAATCGTCGAGAAGTCGCTCAAGCGCGCCGCCCTCTGGGACGAAGTCAAAGACCGCCTCCACGAATCCGGTCTCGACCTGTCCGGCGGGCAACAACAGCGTCTCTGCATCGCCCGCGCGATTGCACCCGACCCGGAAGTCCTCTTGATGGACGAACCGGCGTCCGCACTCGACCCGGTTGCGACCTCACAAATCGAAGACCTCGTCGAGGAACTCGCCGAGGACTACACGGTCGTCATCGTTACTCACAACATGCAACAGGCCGCGCGTATCTCCGACAAGACCGCCGTGTTCCTCACCGGCGGCGAACTCGTCGAGTTCGACGACACGCAGAAAATCTTCGAGAACCCCGAAAGCCAGCGCGTCGAAGACTACATCACCGGTAAATTCGGATAACGCCGCGCCCGCGACTCGCACGAATCGAACTATCAGGCGGTCTTCGACCGTGGCATCGACCGTCAGCCCAGTCTGTACGTTCGGCTCAGTTCCGGTTTCGCTCATTCTGTTTGTCACCATCTCATCGAGCATCGGATTGTTCGAATCAATTGTTGTCCTTGTGACACATACTCAACCCATCACAAGGAATTTGATGCCTCCTCTCGGAACACCACATATGGCTAGAAACACGTACCAATCACGCCTCCGAGAACTCGAAGAGGACGTGTTGTACCTCAGCGAACTCGTCGCTGAACGGGTCCGATTCGCCCTCGACGCACTCGAAGACAAAGACGAACAGAAAGCACAGGAGGTTATCGAGGGGGACCGCGAAATCAACCGAATCTACCTCGACCTCGAACAGGACTGTATCGACCTGCTAGCACTCCAACAGCCAGTCGCAGGCGACCTCCGGTTCATCACGGCATCGTTCAAGATTATCACCGACCTCGAACGCATCGGCGACCTCGCGACCAACCTCGCGCAGTACGCAATTGACGCCGAACACGACGTGTACACGGAAGTTGACATCCAGCGCATCGGTGACGCTGCCCTCGATATGGTCGACCAGGCGATGGACGCCTACGAGAGCGAAGATACGGAACTGTGTCACTCCGTTGCCGAGCGCGACGATAGCGTCGACGCGATGTGTGACGAAGCCTCCCAGAGCATCGTCCGCGACCTCATGTCCGGCGACGACTTCGAAGGCGATAGCGACCTCGAACCCGAGGACTTCCTCATCGACGTGCGCCGACTCCTGCTTACGGTTCGCGACCTCGAACGCATCGGCGACCACGCCGTCAACGTTGCTGCGCGGACGCTCTACATGATCGACAACGACGACTCGCTGTTGTTCTAACTCGACCGACGATTTTCGGTACGGTTCCGTTTTCCCGTTTTCTCGCTTTCTACGTGCCTCGGCACAGATGCGTCTCTGACACATTGAACACGGAATCGCGACCAACCAATCAGTGCAAAAATCCGACGGCGATACGACGGCGGCGACCTATTGGAAGCCGATACGGCCGTCGCGCGTGTCGGGCGAGAGGCCCTCGCGGGTGCCGCCCTTGAACTGGTCTTGAATCTCTTCGTAGTACCGCATGAGGTCCTCGGTGATGGTCGGCCGGACCGACTCCATCGCCTTGCGGAAGTGCCGCATCTCGATTTCTTCGGCGTCGTCGTTCTCCCGAAGGGCCTCGATGGCGGCCTCGCGGCAGATGGATTCGAGGTCCGAACCGACGTAGCCGTCGGTTATCTCCGCAATTTCGCGGAGGCTCACGTCGGGCGCGAGCGGGCTCGACTGGGTGTGAATGTCGAGAATCTGCTCGCGACCCTCCTCTTCGGGTTGGCCGATGAGCACGAGACGGTCGAAGCGACCCGAGCGGATGAGTGCGGGGTCGATCATGTCCGGGCGGTTCGTCGCCGCGATGACCATGACGTTCCCGGTGTCTTCGAGTCCGTCTAACTCCGTCAGGAGCTGGTTGACGACGCGCTCGGAGACGTTGTTACCCATATCGTTGCCACGGGCTGGTGCGAGTGCGTCCAACTCGTCGAAGAAGATGATGGTCGGCGAGACCTGCCGCGCCTTGCGGAACGTCTGCCGAATCGCCTTCTCCGACTCACCGACCCACTTCGAGAGCAGTTGCGGGCCACGAACCGAGATGAAGTTCGCGTTCGTCTCGTTGGCGACCGCCTTTGCGATGAGCGTCTTCCCGGTTCCGGGTGGGCCGTAGAGGAGCAC
>NZ_JBZRPK010000706.1:0-19153 GCF_058382125.1 Haloferax sp. s1 | reverse complement strand
CACCACCTCGGTGTTCGTCGGTGTGCTCTCTTCGTTCCTCGGGCCTACGCTTTTTTTCGTCCTCCTCGGCGGACTGACAGGGATGTTGGTTGGCAGTAACTTATTCGGTACTCCCCACGGTCCGGCTATCGGCGTTGTGGCTGGTGCCGCGGTTGTCGTCGCCGTTCGAGTACTTGCACAACTCGCCGTCGGATGGATCGTGGGCGGGCACCTCGTTTATCGTGTGTATCCCGACGCTGTCGTCGCCCACAACACACTAACCAGCGAGGCACAGTGGTCGATTCCCCGAGAAGACATATCCGACGTAACCATTGGCAACGGGTTCCTCGCCTCCAGACTCCCCGACTGGTTTGGGACAGTCCGCCTTGACCGGTATAACGGTGAGAGCCACAAGATTGCGTACCTCACGGATGTCGATGCGGTCGCGCGGCTGCTCGATGCCTGACCTCGCCCCGGTCGTTTCTCGGAACGACAGAAATCGAGTGGCTCTCCTACCGGGCAGGTGGTTAGCGACGACGCCAGAGCGACATGATAGCCCCGCCGCCCCCGATACTCATCCCTGAGAGCCCGTATTCCAGATTCTCGGCGTGGAGTTCGTGGGCCATTGCCGCCGTAATCATGCCTCCAGAGGCACCGATAGGGTGGCCAAACGCGATAGCCCCGCCCCGGGGATTCATCTTTTCACGGGGGATACCGACCCGCTCCATGACGTACACCGCTTGCGCAGCGAAGGCCTCGTTTATCCAGCAGGTCCCAATGTCGTCGACCGTGAGATCGTTCTCGGTGAGCACCGTCTCGACGACGTCACCGACCGCCTCGTTGAACTCGTCGGGGTCGCGATAGACGATGCGGTAGTCGACTAGTTCGGCCATCGGATCGACGCCCATCTCCTGAGCAGCGGCGTCGTCGGCCAGGAGCACGACGCCCGCGCCATCTGAGAGTTTCGAGGCGTTGGCGGCGGTGACGGTTCCGTCGTCACGGAACGCGCTGGGGAGGCTTGCGAGGTCGTCCATCGTCGAATCCGGCCGCGGTCCCCCATCACGTTCGACGCGGCCGTCTGGCGTCTCCACGGGGACGATTTCCTCGTCGAAATCACCAGCCTCGTTGGCTGCCGCGGCCCGCTTGTGGCTCTCGAGCGCGTAGCGGTCCTGTGCCTCCCGGGAGAGGTCGTACGTGTCGTCGTGCCGGTCGACGAGTCGTTCTGCGATCTCACCCATGTGCACATCGAGGTTCACGTCCCACAACGAGTCGAGAATCATCGAATCACGTATCGTGACGTCGCCGTGTCGTCGCCCCTTGCGGTAGTCGGGAAGTATCCACGGGGCGTTCGTCATCGACTCGAAGCCACCGGCGATGGCGAACGTAGCCCGTCCAGCACTAATCCGGTCGGCTGCGAGCGTGATGGCACGGACTCCAGACCCGGAGGCCTCGTTCAGCGTCGTGGTCTGCGTGTCGTTTGGGAGGGTCGACTCGACTACCACCTGTCTCCCTGGAACCTGCCCAATACCGGCTTGGATGGCATTGCCGAGCGAGACCCATTCAATCTCATCAGCAGGCACGCTGGTTCGGTCGAGCAAGCCGTCGATTGCCGTCCGTGCCAGTTCAACAGCCGCAACATCAGCGAGCGCTCCGAGCAGTGTTCCGTGAGGTGTCCGGACACCATCAATGAGGACGGTATTTGCCATACAGTCTTGTTGAAATTCCAACTACTTCATTTCTCGCCACCCACCTTCTTGCAAAGCGGGAATCCTTCCCTCTAGGGTAGGTGTGAATTCTACAACGATCACTTTCTGATATTATTTTATATAGACACATTATCTCGCTATCTGTTTGCACATGAGATGCTGTATTGTTCTACGCGACTACTATCGCCTCGTGGCCGTGACGATAGAGACAGTAGGCTGATTGGGTAGTGCTCAACCGACCTCTGAGTCACTCACGATGGGGACCGACTCCCTCGTCATCTCCTTTCAATAGAATTATATAGTTTTAGGCTAGCCTAAAAATAATGCGGCGAAGAACGTTTATCGCAAGCGGCGTGGGGACAACAACGGGGTTACTAACTGGCTGTCTCGGCGGCAACAGCGGCGAATCAGCCGATTCAACGAGTGGACTAGAAAACACAGCAGCCGAATCGACAGGCGGTTCATACACCGTCTCGATGGAGCCGATGGGTCCGGTAACGTTCGATGAACCTCCGGAAGACTGGGTGGCGCTACTGCCGAGTTACGCCGACATGGGAGTCGCCCTCGACGTGGGCCAAAGCCTCGGGATACAGTTGCCCTATCGATACGCCTCGCACTTCTACGAGGAGTTGCCAGGTGTGGAGTACGACCCAGATGAAGTGACGACGATCCATCAGGACGGGGTAGACAAAGAGCGCTTCTACGAGATGGACGCCGATATCCACTTCATGGAACCCAATCAGCTCATCTACTGGTACAATTGGGATGAAAGCGATGTGAAAGAGATTACGGACAAGGTCGGCCCCTTCTTCGGGAATTTCATCCGCCGCCGCAGCGATGGCTGGCACGACTATCCCTACTACTCGCTGTACACGGCCTTCGAGAAAGTCGCAAAGGTCTTCCAGCGCGAAAAGCGCTACCGACAGTTCAAGACGTTCCACGACGAGTTCCTCACCGACCTTCAGGAACGACTGCCCGAAGAACATCCCGAAGCGGTGTTGCTTTATCCGGCCGAAGAGTCGCCCGAGGCGTTCTATCCGTATCAGCTCTACGACGGTGGCGTTGGCAAGAAACAGTGGCGTGACCTGCGTCTCCGTGACGCCTTCGAGGGAACTGACGTTGGTCACTATGCTGGGGACACAAGCCTCAAAGTGGGATTCGAGACGCTTCTCAATATCGATCCCGATATGCTCCTCATCCGTGGCCAAGAGCAGAAAGACCGCGCGGAATTCGAAGAGACCATCGGCAGACACCTGGAAGACCACATGGTCGCGAGCAAACTGAGCGCCGTGCAGAACGGTGAGATTTACCAAGGTGGCTACCTCGATCAAGGCCCGATCATCAACCTCTTCCAGACTGAGCAGGTTGCACAGCAAATCTTCGACGACGAGTTTACCGAAGACCAGCTATTCGACCGCCAGCGCCTCGCCGACATTATCCTCGGGAACACTTGAGACCAACCGCTCCGGTAACTTGTCCGTGGTCATAACTTAGTAATTAAACCGATCCTAGTGTGCCAAGCATGCTATGGGACGCTCCAACTGACTACCTCATCAGATACTCCCCACATCTCTCAAGCGCAGCTACGCCCTGTGCCTCACCCTCCAACTGTGGCACACGCCGGAGCGGCAACGAAAACCGCTCCTCAATCTCTTCTACGCGCTTCCGATGTCGCTCAGCATCACGCTGACATCGTTCACAACGACACTCTTCGAAATTCTCGAAGACACGATTTACCACTACACAGTCGACCGAAACCGACGCTTCACCGAGTCTCTCAACTAACCGTTCAGCTTCAGCAATCGCCATCCGCTCTGGAGTGAGCACCACGCGAAAACTGGTCCGCGAAGGGTCACGCAACAACTCACCAACCGAACCCACACGCTCTTGCAGCGACACCATCTCGTCAGAGTTGCCACTTGCGCCCCAGTACGCCGCTGGCCCGAGGAACACGCTCTTGGCCGCCTGTGCAGTCCGTCGGACGCGTCGTTGAACGTCACCAGCAACACCGAGTGTCTCTCCGAGCACCTCAGGCAGGTCGAGTAGACGGAGTGTATGTCCAGTTGGCGCAGTATCGAACACGACGTGGTCGTACCCGGCGTCAGCGTAGCGGGCGATGTACTCCAGTGCGGCCACCTCGTCGCCACCGGGGACGAGTCCGGACTCGAATAGCCGCTCCAAATCGTCGTCCCCCAGCCGTAGCCCGGCGTCGCGAAACTCGTCGGCGAGAGCCTCGACGACACGCTGGTAGGCCTTCTGTCCGGTTTCGGAGTCAACTTCGATAGCACTCAACGAGTCAGTAATCTCCGTAGGCTCCCCACTAAGCCCACGTTCGAAAGCAGCGCCGAGTGAATGGGCAGGGTCGGTCGAGACGACGAGCGTCTTTCCCTCCCTCTGCTTCGAAAGTGCGAGGGCGTGCGCCGCCGCACAGGTCGTCTTTCCGACGCCACCTTTCCCACCGTACAGGATGATGTCGGTCTCGTTACCGTGCGGATGTTCTGTCTCGGTCATCGCACTGATGTAGGGTGCGTGACGTTACAAAACCGTGGGCGACCCTTCACACGACAATCGTCAATGCAACGCCGAGTACTAGCGGCGACGTGAATTCCGAACGTGCCGAAAGAAACGTGATACGGGAACGGATTTACCCATGTACGTCCACGCGGTCTCGCCCGTCGTGGCGACAACCGTTGGAGATACTTCAAAGTACGATACTTTAGAATCATTATCTGACTTCACAGAAGTACAGGGCAAATACCACAGGAGTTGACTCCGAGACACTTCACGGTACAGAACTCATCACCCTCAGACACCCTACGAGAGAGGGTATAGAACCGGATTCCAGTGAAACAGGGCCAATATTTGAATATAGTAATTCATATACAACTACCATATTCGTAATACGAATTTATATATTGTATATGTTTACAGTATTTGAATACAACCCACGGCACACATATGTCAGACAACCACAATCACTAGACTATGACGTTGTTACGTGGGGCTAATCCCTCCCGGTACCAGCGCATTCAAACACTGCTAGTTGCGGTTGGATTGTTCAGTTGTTCGGCTGTCTTTTTCACCGTCGTTTCGAGGGTCGACCTGCTCGTTGAAATTATCCGGTGGGAGTTTCTTGCTGTCGGCCTTCTTGCGCTAAGTGCTCTCATTGCTGTTCGTGATGGCGGGCTACGGAGAACGTGGCTGTTCGCTTTCGCCCTCGAAGCAGGGTTCGGAATTCATCTCGGTGGAGTCGGCATCACTGGAAAACCGCCAGGCCCACTCTTCCGAGTCGTATGGGCCGGCGTTGTCGGACTGATTGCCGCACTTATCCTCGGAACACTCGGTGGCTCACTCGGGCTTGGCGTAAAGCGTCTGTCCACTTCCTGAAAGCGTGGTTCACAGCTGCTTCAGTGCTCACGTACCGGGACCGACGCACCACTCGTTCACTATCTGGCGTGTTGGAGTCTGAGGAGTAGCAGGTTGCAACTCAGAATCGATACGCCATCATCACTTCGTCGACGTACTCGCCGTCGATCGTATAATGGTCTCTGCGAATCGCCTCAGTCTCCCAGCCATGCGCACCGAGGAATTCCATGGCACGGTCGTTCGTCATTGGAATGCTATTGTAGACCTTCCGATAGCCGTTTGCCTCAGCCCAATCGAGTCCTCGCTGCAGGAGTTGACTGCCGATACCGTGGCCGTGATACTCCTCTTTGACACCAACAGTCTGCTGTGCGGTCTCCTGAACCTTCGCTAACTGGGGGAGGTCGAGGTGCGTCCAGCCGACGACTTCGTCGTCAATTGCGGCGATGAAGAACACGCGAGACTTTATCTGATTATGGCGCGTGACTGTCTCCTCGTAGAGGAGTTGTTCGGCGATACTTTCGGCGACGACGTACGTCTCCTCCGCCGTGACGTCTCGAATGGTGTCGACGAGCCCCTGGAAATCCTGCTGGCGGGCGGGTCGGATAGTGACCACCCCTACGTCGGACTCGTACTCTTCGATCGCACCGACTTTGAGCGCTAACTGGAGCGTTCCACCGTCTTCTTCCAGGTACCCTCTCGACTTCAAGCGATCAAGCTCGACTTGGAATTCGTCGGACGAAACGGGAGCGATATCGAGGAGCACGTTCCGCTTCGCGGTCCCGTGTCGCTCAACGTACTCGTAAATCCGTTTGCTGGCCTCAGATTCGAACGTTGGGCGCTCGGTTGCTTGCATATTCCCCTGATGATTCGGGAACCATCCGTTTATTTCTTGCCCATCGTTACCGCGTGCCAAATATATGGGTGAGTGTATTCGCATAGATGGCTGTGACCGATTAGCTCAGTACGTCGAAGCCTTCCTCACGGAGTGCTGCTTCGAGACGGTCGCTGTGTTCGCCTTGGAGTTCGATAGTACCCGCATCGGAAATCGTCCCGCCAACTGCGAGGCGGCGCTTCAAGGTCGACGCGAGGGATTCCAGTTCTCCGCGCGGAAGGTCGAGTCCTTCGACAACGGTCATGGGTTTTCCGTACCTGCGGGTGTCGACGTGAATCGAGACGCGCTGCTGTGACCGTGTCAGGTCGTCCCCGATTCCGAGGTCGTCTGGTAAGCCAGTGATGTTGCTGCGTGTGTCCTTTGTCACATACATATGTCCGTCTCCGAACGACATGAGCCTGTAGTTGGAATATACCAAACTCGAGGCGCTAATCGAGCCGACGATTCCTTTCTTCGGCGGTGTCACACTGGAGGTCACTTCAGTGGTCGAGAGGTTCGAATCGGGAGAGTTGACTTACTGGAGGCCACACAGATATAACGTTACAACTGTAGTTTCCTCGCTAGCGGTTATCGCCGAATTCCAGTGTGTGAAGGCATGAATAGAGGCTTTACTCCGGAAACAGTGGGGTGCTATTAGACGAAACAAGGACATCGCTGCGGTGGCTGCGATACCCAGTTGCACATTTAGAGGACACTCTCGAAGGAGTGGCTGACTGATCCACCTCGGGGGGCGATTGGAGTGAGCCCGACTTCGGCCGGAGTGGGGAAGCCGGGCCGGAACGCGCCCAACTGAGCACCCACCGTTGTCGGTGATGCCAGTAAACCAACTGAGTGGTCCTCACGACGACTGACAGTAGACTTAATATGATTAATGATGACATATGACACACTATTACTACGATGACCGAAGAATGGCACCTTACAGGCGATTACGTTGAAGCATGCAACTGCGATATCGCGTGTCAGTGTATCTGGTTAGAACCACCTGACGGCGATGTTTGCACGGTTTCACTCGCGTGGGACATCCAAGACGGACACTATGGAGATGTCGACTTGGGCGGGTTGGCGGTAGGAATGCTCGTGTATACGGACGAGGGAGTCATGTTCGACCCCGATGTCGCGTGGCACATCGTGCTCCTCGTCGATGAGGACGCCGACGGCGAGCAACAAGCCGCACTCGAAGATATCTACCTCGGCCGGGCCGGAGGAATCTGGGCCGCCGTTGCCGACGCCCACGTCGAAAGCGCGGAGGTCACGAGTATCCCAATCACCTTCATCCGGGACGACGCCGATATCTCCGTCTCAATCGGTGATGTCGCCTCCATGGAAGTTGTCGGCATCCCCGGATTCAATGAGGAACTCGGGACCATCTCACCTCATCCACTCACGAAAAGCCGGGAGATGCAGACCGGGAAGTCGACGACAGCGACCGTGTCGTACGACGACGACTTCGCGTGGGACGTCTCCGGGAACAACTCGTACCTTGGGGATTTCGAGCTAGCGAACACCTGATACAGAACACCTGACGCATCTGCCAACCCACGCAATGCCCACGCGAACCTCGCTTCGAGACCAGTTCAGCCTTCGACAGATGCCGTTCGTCGCGCTCTTCACCTACGGAATCGCACTCCTCGCGTGGGTAGCAATCATGGCGCGATGGCTCCCGATGCCGGGGTCAGTATCGGGACTCCACATGTCCGACCCTGGAGCGCCAGAAGCGATGGCACTCTCGAATGGACTGACCGGTGTCAGCCTCTATCTGGTCATGTGGGGCGTGATGATGGTCGCAATGATGTACCCATCGTCGGTACCGCTGTTCCGACTCTACTACAAAACGATAGACGGGACGACCAAGGCAGGCAAGGCAGCACGCGTGAGTGCTTTCATGGGGACGTATGCACTCGTCTGGGCGCTTACCGGCATCATCCCACTCATCGTGAACGCCGTACTACCGATTGCGACCATCGCAAACCAGCACAGTACGCTTCTGTTCGGTGGAACGCTCGTGTTACTATCGGCGTATCAACTGTCTCCGTACAAGCACCGGTGTCTGAAATACTGCCGGACGCCACTCGGCTTTCTGATGGAATTTCACCAGCCAGGAATTCGCGGGGCAGCACGGATGAGTTTCCGATTCAGCGTCTTCTGTGTGGGATGCTGTTGGGCGTTGTTCGCCGTCATGGTAGTCGTCGGGTCGATGAACATCCTGTGGATGGCTGTTATCACGGTGCTGTTATCACTGGAGCGCGTAGTTAAATGGGGAGATAGATTAGCCAGAGGAGTCGGCGTGGCGGCCGGAGTCGGGGGTGGTGTCTTTATCCTGCTAGCAGTCGTGTGAGCGGGTATCTGTCGTATCACCCGTTGTTGCTCGCTTTTTCGGGGTTCCATCGCCCTCGTTCTCGGCTCTCAGATATCGTCCATCCGCGCGAAAAACATCTGGCCGCGGCTACATTTTTATGTTATCGTACCACACACTCTCTATGGACATCCGTGAGGCGACGACAGCGGACACCGACGGCATCCGAGAAGTTGCACACGACTCGCTTGTGGCGTCGTACGGCCACGCACTCGACGAAACGCTCATCGAGAGCTCGGTCGAGGAGTGGTACGGCGACGATGAACTCACAGCCGAACTCGACGACGATAACACACTCTTTCTCGTCTGTGACGATAGCGGCGACATCGTCGCGTTCTCACAGAGCTATCTCAGGGGCAAAGGAGACGTTACCGGTCAAATCAGTTGGTTACACGTCCACCCTGAGCACCGAGACCGCGGTATCGGGGCTCGGCTCCTTACCCGGACTGAAGAAGGTCTCGTCGACCACGGAGCCGCGCGTCTGACGGGAAAAGTCCTCGAACTCAACGAACTAGGGGCCGACTTCTACGAACACCACGGCTACGAGGAAGTCGATAGTCGTCGTATCGACCTCGGTTCGGAACAGTACGACGAACGAGTCTTCGAAAAGTTCCTCGGAACCGAAGACGAGGTCGCAGCCCCTCTCGACCCTCGTACGGTAGACAGCAGGACTGTCTACGTGGCATTCGACGAGAGCGACCGCGGCTCACAGGCACCGTTCTACGTCAGCTACGTCGACGAGGAACGCGCAAACCGGTACGGCTACTTCTGTGGCAACTGCGAGAGTTTCGAGGTGTCGATGGACTCGATGGGAAGAGTCATCTGTAACAACTGCGGGAATAAGCGCCGTCCCTCGCGCTGGGACTCGGCGTATCTCTAACCAATCGCCGTATCGGTTTCGCTGTTACAGGTTCACGTGTGTTCAGTACGTGGTAGATGGGGTAGAGAACCCAGTCTATTCTCCGCAGACACACTGAAACTAGTTTTTATGGAGTAGAAGATTGTACACCTAGCACAATCAATCGGAGGAATAACACAATATTGCATTGAGTTGTTCCGACAAGACAGTGTAGGGGGGTAGCGGCCACATTCCTTCATAGAGTACCGAAAATCGAGTTCCTTGAAGCCGCTTCTCTCGTAGGAAGGAATCACAACCAGGGCGTTGCCTTGCGTTTAGAACGTACATCAACTGGATTTGGTCGAACGAACTCATCTCAAGTGTCGAATCAACTCCCCCGGTGCAAATCGGGAACATCCATAACTCACGAGTTGGAAGTCGGACAAGAAACCAGAATTATATTGTATAATATAGAATATATTGTTCTTGAATTTCGATTAGAGAAACCGTAATTCGTTTCACATTGGCACCTCGGCCGGGGCATCAATAGTCTCAACGTGACCGTGAATTGTGATTCATGGTAGCACGCAACTATTAAGTAGATTGCCATAGTTGGATTTACTATGTCTTCGGGAATATCGATGGCTTGCGATTCAAGCCACTCGTCCCGGTGTTCGACCGTTCTTGAGCCTCTCGGTTCCATTTTTACGTTCTTTACATTTTTCACATATAAACTGGCGTAGACTACCACGGTGTGGGCAACCACCCACGCGCAGGTAGAAAACGCCAGTTGTGGTTTGACTCGGAAAGTTTCAACGACGAACTTCCGGATCAACTGACCCCAGCCACGAGGCGCTTGCACACTAACTACGACAACCATCCAACGACCAATATGAACGCACATAACAAACACACGTATCGTGACCAACAGACGGTAACCGCTGCACAGGCACAACAGATACCGAAGCCGGCGTCTGTAAACGTTGAAAGACGGTCCATCCGAGTGTCACTAGACCGTCTTTCTACGCATCGGTGCGATTACTGCGGAGAAGAGATTGAAGAAAAGACGCGGTATCGGAATGTCACCGTCCGTGATTCTAACGGCGAGATATCCGACTACGCCTTCTGTACCGAAGCGTGTTCGACCTCTTGTTTCGGTGGACGGTAGTAGCGTACCCTTTCGAGACGAAACCTGTCGACTAAGACATCGGTTCGCCACCGCTGCCAGATAGTCTGTGAGGGCTGTTTTCGCTTCAAAAAAGGTTGTCGAGTGTGACGTGTCTGGGGATGGGTACCTCGACAATGCGCACAACGACGCCTAACTCAGTTCAATGGCCGGAGAGAGCGGTCAGTTTCGCCCCACTCTGTGGTTGTTAGCAAAATCTGGCACCCACATCCTGAAGTTGTTCATTATACCGAGCGAGATTGATGAGCAACGGCGTTATTCCCTCAATTTCCGAAGCATTAGTTATCGGTCCCGCTTCATACGCGGTGATACCCTCAATTTCTTCTGCGAGTGACGCAACTCTTCCTCTTGCATCCGGGTCGTTACCGACGACTAGGGTGTCAACGTCGAGATCCGTCTCGAGGTCCGCGAGTTTCCCTGCCGGGAGGTTGTGAAAGGCACCGACGACTGGGGTCTCGTCCGGTGCTACGTCGGCAACTAACTCGGTGACGCTTCCTTCGTCCGGAGGCCGGTAATGAAAGCCAGTCTCATCTTTCGCAAGTCCGACAGCAGGTGTGACGAGCGTCGTCTCTTTCAGTTGCTCGGAGAGACCGCGAACCGTATCCCGGATATGAAACGGGGGAACTGCCAGTATCGCGATTTCAGCGGTACTCACAGCACGGTCATTAGATGCCCCAGAGATACTTTCAGTACTCCGGTAATCGATGATTTCACAGTATGCTGCCGCCGCGTCGACTGCTTTCTCCGCAGTTCGAGACCCGATGGTGAGCTCGTGGTCCGTATGCGCTCCGAGTCGAACTGCAATCCCCCGTCCGAAGTCTCCGGTACCGCCGACTATTGCGATTCGCATACACCGTCTTGTCATTAGAGAGGTAAATAACATTGTGAAAGAGCAACGTGGGCTGGTATCCTGTTCAAGCGCACCCGAAACCGGGAGATGCCCAGATTGGCGGGCTCTTAGCGGGACCCCCCGTATCTGATATTGATGTGTATCTCGTCGATTGTGGCCAGTAACTTATCCGGTAGTTCATCTTTCAAGAGACCTCCTTTAACCCGATTGGCGGGGCCAGAGATACTGATTCCACCGACCGGCATGCCCTCTTCGTCACGAATTGGAGCCCCAACTGCATTCAGTCCCTCAATCGATTCACCGAGGTTGAACGCGTATCCTCGTTCCCGAATCTCCGCTAACTCTTCGAAGAGCGCTTCTCTGTCAGTAATCGTCTGTCCAGTTGCTTCCACCAGCCCTTGCCGGTCGATGATTCCTTGGCTTTCTTCTTCGGGAAGATACGCCAGAATCGCCTTCCCGGCAGCGAGTTGGTGGAGATGCCGACGTTGGCCAACACGGGCAGACGTCTCTAACGGACTCGCACCCGAGGCTTTGTACAAGTGAACGCTATAGTCTCCCTCCTTCGCGACGAGCCAGACTTTCTCCCCGGTCTCTTCAGCTAAGCGGTCGACCTGTTTTCGGGCGACATCGAAAAACGAGATGCGGTCACGAGCGCTGATTCCGAAGTCTAAGAGCCAGAGGCTGAGATAGAACTGCCCGTTCTCTCTGAAGAGCAGGTCATTGTCCTCGAGAGTGAGGAGATGTCGATGGATAGTACTGCGAGCCATGTCGAGTTCCTCGGTGAGTTCATCGAGCGTGCGGCCCGGGTTGTCCTTTAGTCGTTGCAAGATTTGAATCGATGACTCCGTCGTGGTTACCGGACGATTCGAACGGGATTGTTTAGTCATATTTTATCATCGAAGTATCTACGATTTAGCTCTTGTCCCGAAAACGCGAGGCATATCTCAGTTGCTGAAATTTGCGTGGTTATATATTGGCCTTGCTGGTTGTGTACTGAACTTGCTAGTTATATACCGACCTTGCTGACCCGGCTAGTTGTATACCGACCGGGACAGACGGTCGTCACTCGACTGAGTTCCAGATAACGGGTGGGTGGCTGTTTGCGAACTATTCAGACAGTACTATTCCACCCAAACGGTCTTGCGATTGACGAACTCTCGAATACCGGGTCCGGAGAGTTCACGGCCGTATCCCGAGTCACCGATTCCGCCGAACGGAACACGAGGGTCAGATTTGGTCAGTTGGTTCACGTAGACGCATCCAGCGTCAATCCGATTCGCCAGACGTTCGCCACGTTCTCTATCAGCCGTCCAAATACTCGCCCCGAGACCGAATCGCGTGTCGTTGGCCACGTCGACTGCTTCCTCGGCATCACTAACTTTGTACACCGCTGCGACTGGCCCGAACAGTTCTTCCGTATCGGCTGGACACCCTGCGGGGATGTCCGTCAGCACCGTGGGAGGGTAATATGCGCCTGTACGGTCAAGCGGTTCACCACCCGTACGAACAGTTGCACCAGCTTCGACGCTGGCAGTCACTTGTTCGTGGAGGCCAGCCATCAGGTCTGGGTCCGCCTGTGGACCAATATCTGTTTCTGTGTCCATCGGGTCGCCAATCGTCTGGTCCGCAAAGGCACTCACGAGTCGGTCAACGTATGTCTCGTAGACCGCTTCGTGGACGATAAAGCGTTTCGCGGCGATACACGACTGCCCATTGTTCTGATTCCGGGCCAGAACACCGGTCTCGACGGCAGCATCGAGGTCGGCATCGTCGAGGACGATGAACGGGTCGCTTCCCCCGAGTTCAAGCACCGTTTTTTTCAGGTTTTTGCCAGCCGTCTCCGCGACCGCGCGTCCAGCAGGCCCACTTCCGGTAAGTGTCACAGCGCGGACTCGGTCATCTTCGATGACACTGTCGACCTTCTCAGACCCGACCATGAGGCTTTGGAAGGCCCCTTCCGGGTAGCCCGCTTCGAGAAAGACCTCTTCGAGCGCCTGTGCACATCCCGGGACGTTCGAGGCGTGTTTGAGCAACCCAACGTTACCAGCAGTGATGTACGGAGCGGCGAATCGAATGACCTGCCAGAACGGGTAATTCCACGGCATCACCGCCAGTACCGGACCAAGCGGTTCGTGGACGGTCTTTACTTTCGTTCCGGGCGGACTCGGGTGGTGCTCCGGTTCGAGATAGGCACTCGCATATTCAGCATAGTGGTCACACGCCCACGCACATTTCTGTACTTCCGCACGTGCCTGGGAGATGGGTTTTCCCATCTCACGAGTCATCAACGTCGCATACCGCTCTTCGTTCTCGCGAAGTACGTCGCCAGCAGCGGCGAGGAGTTCCTCTCGCTCACGAAGCGGTCGTTCGCGCCACTCAACGAACGTTTCAGCGGCGGTTTCGAGCTTTGACTCGACCACCGCTGTACTGTCCGCTTCGTACGTCCCGATTCGCTCTCCCGTCGCAGGATTAACGGAGTCCATCAGCTATGACATATAACTCCGAAACAATAGGTATTATCCTGAATGTACCGTGTTGCCGAAAACATCCAGAGGAACAACGGACAACCACCCAGCTATATCCCCGGCATACACCCGAGACAGGATAGCGTCATGAATCCGAGTTACTCGGATACGACTGTCCACCGTGGACCTCGTCGGTAGACGAAATCCAGCAGGACCGGCGTTACACACGTAGAACTGTAACGTGTGTGAGTCACTCGGATACTCCTTTCGCGGTTTCGTCCGGAGTGAAGCTCTCTTCTTGTGTATGAAGTAGAGATATCACTGAACATATAGTAGCGTTTGTAACTGGTGACACATACGATTGCACGACAGCGGTCGAACGAGTGTGCACTGACTTGCAAACGCTACTATAGTTTCCAATACTGGGCTGGCTCTTAACCCCGCAGGAAATCCAGATACCCATCGTCGTGTGTCCGGCTCAAATACTTCTGTATCCAAGTAACTCGTATTAGTCTACTCCGAACTAGTGTATGAGGTGTTGATATAGGAAAGGGATAGAACGGCAACATACAGAACATCTATTGTTTAAGCTCCCAATATGGTGAAGAAATTATACAAATAATCGCTATTCATGCATGATTCAAAATCCGAGAGATTCGTACAGAGGTCGATTCTTCCACTGCCGAATCGACCCAGAACGTACCGGGTACCTGTCGCAGCAGAACACTTTTACTTGGTGGCTGAAAGTTTGCAGACGCTACCATGGCATGTAGTGTACAGCCCAACGACCAGCCTTGGGTGCAGCAAGCATCTGGTCTCCAAGGTTATTCTCCGAGTGTGAAGCTCGCTGCGAAACCCTTGGAGAAGGGCGAACTGACACAGAGACCGCTAAATCGCATCTGTATGGACCACATGAGAAAACTGGACGTGAATACCGGGAAGCAAACCAATGAGTAAGTACGCACCACGTGTCGAGAAGATGGATATCAGCGGGATTAGGGAAGTATTCGAGGGCGCAAGCGAGGGCGATATTAACCTCGGCATCGGCCAACCCGATTTCCCTACCCCGGAGCATATTCGGGACGCTGCACTGTCCGCAGTCGAAGAGGGGTTAGTCGATTCGTACACGGCCAACAAGGGGATACGAGGCCTGCGAGAAGCCATCAGCGAAAAGTACGAACGGGACAACGGGCTTTCCATTGAGCCTGATAACGTCATCGCGACATCCGGTGCTAGTGAGGCACTTCATATCGCTATTGAAGCGCACGTCAGGCAGGGTGGCGAGGTTGTCATCCCCGACCCGGGATTCGTCGCGTACGAGCAACTTGCAGTACTTGCGGGAGGAACGCCCAAACCAGTCGAACTGCGGGACGACTTAACTCTCGACCCGGCGACAGTCGAAGACGCAATCACCGAGAATACAGACCTCTTCATCGTCAACAGCCCGGCGAATCCGACCGGAGCGGTGCAGTCGAAGGCAGACATGCGCGAGTTTGCGCGCATCGCCGACGAGTACGACGTAGTGTGTCTCTTAGATGAAGTCTACGAGCACATCGTGTTCGAAGGCGAACACCATTCTCCGATGGAGTTTTCGACGACCGACAACGTCGTACAAGTGAACGCGTGTTCGAAGTCGTACTCGATGACGGGGTGGCGACTCGGATGGGTGACTGCAAGCAACGACCGAATAGAGCGGATGTTGCGTGTCCATCAGTACGTTCAGGCTTGCGCAAGTGCGCCAGCCCAATACGCCGCCGAAGCCGCCCTCAAAGGACCACAGGAACCCATCGAGGAGATGGTCTCTGCGTTCGAAACCCGTCGAGACGTTCTCTTAGATGGGTTAGACGATATTGGACTAGAAACGCCTCGACCGGAAGGGGCCTTCTATGCGATGCCAGAAGTCCCCGAGGGGTGGGCCGCGGACGTACTGGAAAACGGCGTCATCGTCGTTCCCGGAGAGGTATTCGGGGAACGTGGAGCGGGCTATGCCCGGATTTCCTACGCAACAAACGTGGAAGCGTTGAAGGAGGCGCTGGAAATCATGAAGTCCGTCACACGAGCGACCCCCTAAAACCACGCTTTACGTCCACTGTTTTCTCACGCTGACGACACACAGCTTCAACCTTGGAAGCATCGAACTGTGTCCCAGTATCTCTTAGCAGCGGTAATCAAGCAACGAACATCCAACATCCACAACCTTCAGAAAAGTTTATTAAGATATTCGTGTTGTGTGATGTTGTATGTCACGTGACACGTGGGCAAGCCGCATAGGCTTCATACTCGCAGCGGTGGGAAGCGCGGTTGGACTCGGGAACATCTGGCGATTCCCGTGGATGACCGCGCAGAATGGTGGCAGCGCCTTCCTCGTAACCTATCTGTTCATCGTTATAGGAGTCGGAGTTCCCGGTCTACTAGCGACACTCGTGATTGGCAGGCGCTCGAATCGGAATCCGGTCGGTGCATTCAAAGCACTCAAGGGTTCACGAGGGTGGGTGCTACTCGGCGGAATCTGTGTCCTCACATCGGTTGTACTGATTTCGTTCTACAGTGTCGTTGGTGGGTGGATTCTCCGGTACTTCATAGAGAGTTTCACAGGCGCGTATTTCGCCAATCCCGGTGCCCACTTCGAGGCGGTCAACTACGGGATAGGTGCGTTCCAGTATCAGGTGCTGTTCCTCATCATAACTGCACTCATCGTGATGGTCGGTGTAAGAGAGGGCATCGAAACAACGACGAAAATAATGATGCCCGGTGTCGCAATTCTCCTCAGCGTCATGGCAATCTGGGCGTTCCGCCAACCAAACGCAGCACAGGGATACCAGTTCTATCTCTCGTTCGACGGACAGTATCTCTCAAAGAACTTCCTCTCCGTCGTCAGTTCGGCAGCCGGACAAGCATTATTCACCCTCTCGATTGGTGGCGGGACGATGCTTACCTACGCATCCTATATCGAGGAGGACAGGTCGCTCCCATTTGACGCCTCAACAATCGCAATCCTCAACCTCGGAATCGGTGTCCTCGCTGGTCTCGTCGTCTTCCCGCTCCTCTTTTCGTATGCAGACGGCCCGACAGGCGGTGGTCCGGGAGCGCTCTTCGTCAGTATCGCTGGTGCATTCGCAAACCTCCCCGCTGGTGAGCTCCTTGGAGCGACCTTCTTCCTCGTCGTACTACTGGCCGCCATTACCAGTTCGATTAGTATGCTCGAAATTCCCGTGTCCTTCCTCGTCGACGAATTTGGGCTTAAACGCTCGCGGGTTACGCGGGGTCTCTTCGTTATCGTCGTCGCGACGGGCGCGCCCAACGCATTTAATGCAGCTGTGTTCAGCTTCGTTGCAGGTCATCTCGTGAGCCTCCTCATGACGCTCGGTCTAATCGGGTTTATGTTCTATGCAGCGTGGGTACTTGGACCAGACGCCGTCGAAGAATACCTCAAAGGAGCAGGTTCCCTCTCTCGTCCGTTCGCGGGGGTTTGGCGATACGCCATCGGGTCGGTGTTCCCGGTATTCCTACTCTTTTCTTTCTACACCGATAGCCTGAGTCTCGCGGGCTACTCGGTCGATTCGATGGAAGTACTCGCCGTCACGCTTCTGACTGCGATTCCATTTGTCGTGCTCGTCCACTGGTCAGAGCGTGAGACACCGTCCAAGACCACCCAAAGCATGGACTAGACGATTCACCCCTCTCATACCCTGTCGAAAAACGAGAGAAACAGAACTTCCGGATGACCCGATGGTCCTGAGAATCACAGCTCTCAGGAAGCGGGTTAGTATTCTCGCCCAACGAATAAGAAATAATTAACAAACTATGAATCCACACTAAGATGTATGAAACGCCAATTGATAGTAGAGTATTTTCTCAGAGTCCCTACAGAGTATTGGCTATGAGTACGTCATCATCGATCATTGTGATTAATTCTCACAGAACTATTAAGTCATCACCTCACAATTGGTGTAAATATGGTGACCGTCAGTGAACCAGAGATTCGCGCGGCAATCGAGCCAGTTCGGCATCTGGATGCCATTTTTAGCGCGATTTTTCTCCTTACATTTAAACTGACAGCAGTCGTTCCGATGCGAGGCCGCGCATGGCCTCGCACCGGACACATCCTCTGGAAATAACTCACAAGCTCCCGTTCCCAGCGGTCCTGTGGGTGCCCAGACCGGCCGTGGTACAGACGACAGACTAACCACCGGTATATCGACCACCACCAATGAGCGCACAAAAGGAACTCGACCAGCAAGACACCAGCAGTCCAGTGCCGACGGATGAGCAGCCAGTTCAGATACTAGATAAAGACGGCAACGTGCGACCGAACGCGACGGTGCCAGACCTCTCAGACGAAGAGCTAGTTTCGATGTACGAGGACATCAAACTCGCCCGTCGGTTCGACCAACGCGCAATCAGCTTCCAGCGCCAAGGACGAATCGCGACGTATGCACCCATGACGGGGCAAGAGGGGGCGCAAGTCGCAACGAGCTATGCGCTGAACGACCAGGACTGGCTATTCCCGACGTACCGTGAGCACGCGGCGAAGTACGTTCACGGCGTTCGGTTGGCTTCGCTTCTGAAGCCCCTCCGTGGGATTCGAGAAGGCTATGCAGTTCCTGACGGCGTCAACGTCATGCCGGAATACATCCCCATCGCAACGCAGGTGCCGCAAGCGATGGGAATGGCCTGGGGGCACAAGTTGCAGGAGAAAACGGACCGCGCCGTGCTCTGTCACCTCGGGGATGGAGCGACCTCCGAAGGCGACTTCCACGAGGGGCTGAACTTCGCTGGTGTCTTCGACGTTCCGGCGGTCTTCGTCTGCAACAACAACCAGTGGGCGATTTCCGTCCCCCGAGAGCGCCAAACGGCGAGCGAGACCATCGCGCAGAAGGCACAGGCGTACGGTATCGAAAGTGTCCGCGTGGACGGACTCGACCCGCTTGCGGTCTATCAGGTCACGAACGAGGCGCTCAACAAGGCGAAGAATCCGGCGAGAGACGAACGTCGCCCGACGCTCATCGAGGCGGTGCTGTACCGCTACGGTGCCCATACGACAGCAGATGACCCATCTGTGTACCGGGACGGAGACGAAGCGGACGAATGGAAAGAAAAGGACCCGGTTGACCGGTTACAGAAGTACCTGTACAAGGAGGGAATCCTCGACGAGCGTCTCGAAGCCGAACTGGATGACCGCATCGAAGCAAAGATCAGTGATGCGATAGCGGAGGCTGAACGCGCAGAAGCCGACCCCAACCAGATATTCGAATACGTCTACGACGAAATGCCCGACCGGCTTCGGGAGCAGCAGGAGGAACTCAATGCCCTCCGCGAAAAGTACGGTGACGAACCCTTCAACGGGGTGCTAGAATGAGTTCGACGACGGCACCAGATGCCGAGTCCCCGATCGACCAGTTAAACCTCGTCGAGGCGGTTTGTGATGGTCTCTACACCGAGATGTCCCAAAACGAGGATGTCGTCGTGTTGGGTGAAGACGTGGGGAAAAACGGCGGCGTCTTCCGTGCTACTG
>NZ_JBZRPK010000513.1:1481-6327 GCF_058382125.1 Haloferax sp. s1 | reverse complement strand
AACATCAGAATGGGTATCGAGAATATCGGTGAACTCGTGGAGCGACTGCAGGACGTACTCGGGAGTGTAGGCTCCCGGGTCGAGGTCGGTTCCAGTGTCGTCCGGGCACCACGCGGCATCGAGGCCGGCGCGCTGTGCGCCGCCGACATCGAACTCCAGCGAATTGCCGACGTAGAGACTCACGGCGGGACCGACATCAAGTGCGTCGAGCGCTCGGTCGAAGGGGTCCGGATGCGGTTTTCGCCGCGGCATGTCACCGGCGAAGACGACCACGTCGAACGCGTCGTCGATACCGAGTGCATCGAGTTTGACCGACTGGCGGCGTTCCGGCCCGTTAGTGACGAGGCCGACGTGTGACCGGGCGCGGGCCGCCGAAAGCGCCGCCTTAGCACCCGGCAAGAACGAGACGGCTGTGTGGTCGACTGTTTCGAGGAACCCACGGGCGAGCGCCGTCGCATCGACCGACTCGCGGCCGTACTGCGCTGCCACCCGCTCGAAGCTTGCTGTGAGGTGCGCTTCAGGGTTGTCAGGGTCCGGCGGGCCGTCGAGCGCTGCCCAGAGGTCGGCGGGGTCACCGAAGCGCTCGATGTCAGCAGCGGCGAACGCTCCGTTGTAGATGGTCTCGCCGCATTGGTCGTTTGTACAGAGCGTCCCATCGAGGTCGAACAGTATCGCGTCGAAAGGTGCCACTCCTGAATTACGAGAGCGAAGAATAAAACGGTCATCCCGAACTCGGAAGTGCGGTCGGGAAACCGCCTGTTAGGCTGTTAGATGCCCTTCCCGAGCAGTTCACGGGCGATAACGTTCTTTTGAATCTCCGACGTCCCTTCGTATATCTGCGTGATTTTCGCGTCGCGGTAGAGTCGCTCCACGTCGTGGTCGTTGACGAACCCGGCCCCGCCGTGAATCTGGACGGCTTCGTCGGCCACGTCGGTTGCGACGTTAGAAGCGAACTCTTTGGCCATCGACGCCAGCGCGGTCAACTGGCCTTCGTCGTTGTCGACGCTCCATGCGGACTTGTACGTCAACTGCCGGGCCGCCTCGGTGGCGGTGTGCATCTCGGCGAGTTTGTGCTGAACAGCCTGAAAGTCGCTGATGGAGCGACCGAACTGCTCCCGTTCTTTGGCGTAGTCGAGTGCCTGCTCGCAGGCACCCTTGGCGATACCGACCGCCTGCGCAGCAACGGCGGTCCGCGTCTCATCGAAGAACTGCATGAGTTGGAGAAAGCCCATCCCGCGGGTTCCGACGAGATTCTCTTCGGGCACGCGAACATCGTCGAAGATGAGTTCGGCGGTGTCGCTGGCGCGAATCCCCATCTTTCCAGTGATTTTGTCGGCCGAGAAACCGTCTCTATCCGCTTCGACGATGATTTGCGAGAATCCCGAGTACCGGTCGTCCGCGTCGGGGTCGGTCTGGCACATGACGACGAAGTAATCACCGACGGTCCCGTTGGTAATCCACATCTTGTTGCCGTTGATGACCCACTCGTCGCCGTCTTTCTCGGCGGTGGTTCGGACGGACGTTACGTCGGACCCTGCCTGTGGTTCGCTGATTGCCGTACCCATGACTGACTCGCCGTCGACGATGGGAGGCAGGAAGCGCTCTTTCTGGTCTTCAGTCCCGAAGTTGATGATGGCTTCCGCGCCGAATCCGGCGCTCGTGATGCAGAGACCGATACCGGGGTCGACCGCGAACAACTCTTCTGTGACCAACGCGTTCTCGAATGACGAGTAACCGACGCCGCCGTACTCGACGGGGAAGTGTGCGCCCGTCAGCCCCATCTCGGCCGCCTTCTGGACGATTTCGTAGGGATACTTCTCTTCCTCGTCGTACTCGCCCGCGACGGGTGCAATCTCGTTCTCCGCGAACCGCCGGACTTCGTCTCGGATGGCTCGCTGTTCGTCTGAGAGGTTGTAGTCCATGATTGATGGTCACACACTTCACCAATAATGTTTTTGACACTATAAACAACTCAAAACTTGTGTAGGTGGAAAAATAGAGAAAAGACGGAATCGCCGCGCCAGTCACCTACTACGGAGCCTACGATTCTTCGTCAGACTCTGAGACGAGTTCGACGATGTTCTCGCGCCCGAGTCGGAGTTTCTTTACCAACCCGTCGTCCTCCATGCGCGAGAGCACCCGAGACACCTTCGATTTCGACCACTCGAGTTCTGTCACTATGTCCTTCTGTCGGATTCGACCACCAGCATCTTTGACGACCTTCCGAACGTGGTCTTCGTCGGTCAAGATTGGCTGCTTCTTTGCGGATGGTTCGGTCCCAGTCGGATGCTGGTCTACTGACTTGGATGTTGGGCCGCTCTTCGTCTGTTCTGTGCCATCCCTCGTCTGTTCCCTACCGTCGTCAGTACTAGTGTCCCCATCGGTGGAATCGTCGTCATCATCGGCGCTATTACCGTTGCCAGCGTCATCGACGCCACCGTCGTCAATCTGGGCTGGGCTGCTGTCGACGTATCCACTGTTGGGTCCGCCGACAGCCCCGTCACTGATATCAGCACTTGTTTCTACTCCCCC
The DNA here is from genome assembly GCF_058382125.1 of Haloferax sp. s1. NCBI lineage: Archaea > Methanobacteriati > Methanobacteriota > Halobacteria > Halobacteriales > Haloferacaceae > Haloferax > Haloferax sp. s1. The sequence continues at coordinate 3,795 of NZ_JBZRPK010000513.1, read as the reverse complement.
ACCGGAACCCTCCAAGTTACGCCATCGAGTGCTGATCACGAATACGAACAGCACGCCGACGACCGCGAGACCACCAACGACCTGCCAGTTACTGGCTACACGGCTCGGTTCTGTTACTGGTGTCGTATTCGTCGTATTCGTCGCATTCGTCGCATTCGTCGCATTCGTATTTGATTCACGTGGCTCGAAGACAACGAGTGGTTGTCCGTTGGCAAACGATTCGGGGCCATCCCATGAGACAATGCCGTCGTCACGTTGTGTTGCACGTGGGTTGACTGAGTTGATTCGGTAGCCGGGAGGTGAAACCACTTCGAGCGTGTCGTTCTCAGCGATGAACAGGCCGCTTTGGAAGACATCACCGACGACGAGTTGCTCGTCTCGGAGCGTCGAAAAGTTACACCATCGGAATTGGTATGTGACTACTCCCCACTTCCGGGGCAGCGATTGGATGCTCGTCGACGCGGCGAAGTCTGTCGCGTCCATTTCCCGACCGGTTGCTTGCTCCGCAGCATCAACGGTCCCATTGATTCGCGCTGCGAACGGGCCGAGGAAACTGTTTGTGTCGTTTTCGAACTGCGATTGGAACGCTCGATACTCCGTGAGGTCCTGTTTCGTTTTGAGTCGCGTTCGGACCTGGAGTGTCCAGGTCGCAGAGGTGTTCTCGTGGACTGTGACTCTGAGAACGGTCGTATCGATGTTGGGTTGTGGTTGTGTGGCTGCTGTCGGTATGGAAACTACCTGTGCAGTGGCCACACCGGTAGCACTGAGCGCTCCGCCGACGAGACTAAAGACGATGAGACTGACGAGGATAGTGCGCACAGAGGGACGATTCATCTAGACGACTCTGGGTAGCAGTGTACGATATATAAACCGCGTGGACTGTCTCACATCTCTAAGTATCTTTCTTGATATGTCTTTTCGAACGGGTAATTGAAGGCTATAACCTATGATACGTGTGAATTTCCGAAGTACAACAATCTGAAACGATTTGAAACAGTTTGAAATTCACCGAAAACTGTACTCACGGTAATTCTGGTTTATGATATCTCCGACGAGAGTGGAAACAAATATGATGCGAAAACTGCTCCCGGTACTGCTCGCCTGTACTCTGGTGCTGGGTGTCGCCACACCCGTAGCAGCGGCAAGCGGGGCAGCGAATACTGTCTCGACCCCGGTAGCGTTTACTGCCGACACTGACGGTTGGTACGCAGCGAATAACACGGCCACTGTCTCGTCCGGCAATGACTCCGCGGCGAACCAAACTATCAGGGTCACAGTGGGCCAACAACTCACGACTATCGTTTCCCAGACGGACAGCGAGGTCCGAACGGAAATGGAAGAAAGCGCGTTCGAGGTTCGGGTTGCGTCCGGTAGGGACGCTGACCGAGCAGTAGTCATCGCTGACCGGGCCGAAGAACTCGAAGCGCGTGCCGAAGAGATTCTCGATAGCTACGAAGAAGCAACCGAGGCCTACGAATCCGGTGAGTTGACCCGCTCGGAGTATGCCCAACGAATTGCAACGCTCAACGCGCGGAGTGGACAGCTTCTTCGGAGCGTTGAGCAACTCAAAACCCGTTCGAAAAACGTCTCCAACGAGAGTTTGTCGACCGCTGGCTTCGACGACGTTCAGCTCCAGACCATTGATGACGAACTCGATACCGTGACTGGGAGCGGTACGGAGGCGCTGTTGAAGCACTTTACCGGCCTGGCCATGGGTACAATTGAGATCGAGACAACCCAGGGGGTTTCCATCAGCGTCGAGAGCGAAGGTGGTGAAACGTCTCGTGAGATTGAACGCGAACGCGACAACGACACTACCTTCTCCATCAACGAGTCCGCCGCGCTCGACATGGCCCGCAACGAACTCAGGTCGCCATCAAATGGTTCTTGGTCACTTCTCGAAGGGAACGACCACGACAATTCCGGTTACTACGAGTTCGAGTTCGAACTTACCGGCGGTAACTTCACGGGTGATGCTGAAGTCCGCGTCGACGGGTCATCTGGTACGGTTTTCCGCCTTGAATCAGAGGTCAAATCGCCCGACTTCGAGGGTCCTGAAGCCGAACATGAGGATGGGAGAGATGAAGCGGACGAAGAGAATGAAGCGGACGAAGAGGACCAAGAGAAGAGTGAAGACAGCGACGATGGATTCGGGATAGATGATGACGATGACGACGACGGATTTGGGGTGGGTGACGAGGATGACGATGATGGATTTGGGGTGGGTGACGAGGATGACGATGATGGATTCGGGATAGATGACGAGGATGACGATGATGGATTCGGGATAGATGACGAGGATGACGATGATGGA
>NZ_JBZRPK010000513.1:0-1381 GCF_058382125.1 Haloferax sp. s1 | reverse complement strand
TTCGGGATAGATGACGAGGATGACGGTGATGGATTCGGGATAGATGACGAGGATGACGGTGATGGATTCGGAGTAGGTAGCATCGAAGATAGGTTCGGAAGTAAATGGCCGTATAAACAGACACTCGAACGCCCAATCTGGGTGTGAACAGCGATTTTTGATTACACCGTTCGGTTCACAACGAATCTCAGGGGTTCAACTCCTCTTCGACGAGGTCGACCGCCTGCGATACGGCCCCTACCGAAGTGAGATGTCCCGCTCCGACTGTCGTTTTCATCGCCTTCGCGGCGCTGCCACGGAAGATACTCGGGCCGACCTGCGCCACTGTGCCGTCACCGACGGAGACAATCCAACCGGGGACTTCGAACCGGTACGGCTCGGGTCGCGGAGGGAAGTCGTTCTCGTCGCCGCAGTCATCGTAGTCGACCAGTGCGGCGATGTTCTTCGCGGCGACTTTCGCCTCGCGGAGGGCCGCAGATGCGCTTGCCGGAACGGGTTCGCCGTCGGCGTCCACAATACGGGCGGCGTCACCGACGACGAAAGTTTGCTTGTCCAGTCGGAGGTCCGCTCTGACGGGGGGCCGCTCACCAGCCATCGCACCGTTGCCGGTGATGCCACCGGTCCAGACGAGCATGTCGTAGTCGAGGTACCCGGTGTCGGTTGTGACGGTCGTCTCGGTGACTGATTGGACTGTCGTCTCCGTCCGAACGTCGACACCCCTATCGAGTAGTTCATCACGAACTGCTCGCTGGAAGTTCTCGGGGAACGTCGGCGCGACGGTATCCATCTGTTCGATGAGAACGATATCGGTGCGGGCGTCTTCCTCGTCTCGAAGGGCAGCGAGTTCGCCCGCAACTTGGACGCCCGAGAGACCGGCCCCACCGACGACGATGGTGCCGCCCTCGTCGCAGTCGTCGAAAAAGCGGGCGCGGATGTCCTTGGCGTGGTCGAGTCGCTTGAGCGGGACCGAGTGAGATTCGAGGCCGGGGATGTCGTAGTAGGCGGTCTCCGCGCCGAGACAGACGGCGCAGTAGTCGTAGTCGAGCGTCTCACCGCCAGCGAGGGCGACGGCGCGAGCGTCGTGGTCGACACGCTCCACGCGGTCGACGATGATTTCGGCGCGCTGAAGTGCTTCGTCCAGCGGGACCTGAATCGCGTCGGCGACGGAGGGGTGCCGAACTACGCGGTGGACTTCGTGCTGGACGAGGTGATACGGCGAGTCGTTCACCACGGTCAGGTCGGCGTCGGCGGGGAGTCGGCGTTCGAGTTCGCGAGCGAGCGTGGGGCCCGCGGACCCGGCACCGAGAACCAGGACACGGATGGCTATCCCCTCGGGCGCCAGTGAAAAGAGGGGGGCGGCGAGGGCGCGCCTAGGACAGCG
>NZ_JBZRPK010000514.1:0-6379 GCF_058382125.1 Haloferax sp. s1 | reverse complement strand
TCCAAAGAGGAGGCCCAAATCATCACCACCGACCCCCCGTAACAGGAAAACAAGCCCCGCCTCATCGGGCGCATCGCCGACGACGTAAACGCCGGCAAAATCGAGGGCATCCGCGACATCCGCGACGAGTCCGACCGCGACGGCATCCGCGTCGTCATCGAACTCAAACGTGGCGCGATGGCTGAAGTCGTCAAGAACCAACTGCTCGACAACCACCTCGAATCGACCTTCGGCGTCATCAACCTCGCACTGGTCGACGGCCAACCGAAGGTCCTCACGCTGAAAGAGACGCTGCAACACTATCTCGACCACCGCCGTGACGTGGTTCGACGGCGCTCCGAGTACGAACTCGCCGAGGCCGAAGACCGCGCACACATCCTCGAAGGCCGCCTGAAGGCCCTCGAAAACATCGACAACGTTGTCGAGACCATCCGGAACTCCGAGAGCCGAGACGACGCCAAAGCCGCACTCCGTGGCGAAGTGACAGTCGAAGTCGACGGCGAGGCGCTCCCGTCGTTCGACTTCTCCGAGGACCAGGCGAACCACATCGTCTCGATGCAACTCGGTTCGCTCACCTCGATGGAAGCGGCCGAAATCGAAGACGAGTACGAGGAGGTCGAAGCGACTATCGAGCGCCTCGAAACCATCCTCGCCGATCAGTCCGAACTCGACGCCGTCATCGAGGAGGAACTCCTCGAAATCAAAGACGAGTACGCCGACGAGCGACGGACCTCCTTCGTCGCCAACACCGGCGAGGTCACGCGTGCCGACCTCATTCCCGAGGAAGACGTGGTCGTCGTCGTCAGCGAGGACGACTACATCAAACGCATGCCTGTCTCCCGATTCCGCGCCCAGAACCGCGGCGGGAAAGGCATCATCGGTACGGACCTAAAAGAAGGGGACAACGTCTCGTCGGTGTTCGTCACGAACACCCACGACGACCTGTTGTGCTTCACCAACCACGGACAGGTCTACCAACTCAAGGCCTACCAAGTGCCCGAGATGTCGCGAACGGCCCGCGGGAAGTCCGCGGTCAATCTGCTCGACTTCGACGACGGTGAAGAGATTACCGCCGTCGTCAACTGCGACGACTTGGAGGAAGTCGACGGCTACCTGACGATGGTAACCCAGAACGGTTACATCAAGCGTACCAGCGTCGATAACTTCCAGAACATCCTTTCGACGGGTATCATCGCCACCAAACTCGACGAGGGCGACGAACTCGCCGACGTGGAAGTCACAGACGGCACTCACGACCTCGTTATCGGCACCGAACAGGGGATGTCCATCCGGTTCCATGAGGATGAAGTCCGCGCGATGGGTCGTTCGGCCCGCGGCGTTCGCGGCATCAAACTCGAAGACGACGACGTAGTCGCCGGTGTCGCCGCCATCGACGAGGCTCACCACAGTTGGGTGCTCACCGTCACCGAGAACGGCTACGGGAAGCGTACCGACATCGACGCCTATCGCTCGCAGTCGCGCAACGGAAAAGGTCTCATCGACATCAAGGCCAACGAGCGAAACGGCCCGGTCTGCTCTATCAACACTGTCGGTGAAGGCGACCACCTCGTCGTCATGTCCGACGAAGGGCAGATTCTCCGGACCCCCGTCGAAGACATCTCGACGGTCGGCCGCAACACGATGGGTGTCATCGTCATGGACCTCGATGCGGGCGACACCGTCGCCTCCGTCGACGTGATTCCGCCGAAGATGACGACCGAAGAGGAAGAACTCGAAGACGACGCGGACGCTGAGGCGGAAGTCGAAGCGGTCGCCGACGAAGAGTAAGCCGATACCCGGAGACGCCGGGACTCTTTTTGTTGTAGTATGCCGGTGCCGTGATGTGAGGAGCGTCTATCACGCCGCGTTTCGCTCCAGTTCCGCCACCGTCGCAACCATGCTACCGACGAACCCAGTGCCAATGACGAGAAACTGGAGTCCGAGACGGAGTTCGAATGAGACGGGAAACGACGAACCGATGCCGACAGTCGCTGCGATTGTAATGAGAACAGTACCGAGTGTGGACCACTTGTTGCTCCATTCGCTCCCGGGGTAATGAGCGGAATACTGCCGTTCGCCGTACACCACAGTAGCGAATCCTCCACCCCACGCAATCCCCGTTGCAAGCGCCAAGCCGACGTTTTCGGCGAGCCAGTAGAGTCCACTACCAACAAGCACTGCCACGAGAAGGCCGACGAGCGACGGGAGCGTCCTGTGACTCATCACCAAAAAGTGACAATCTGATTGTAAATATTCTCCGTCTTGCCCGGCGGCACGGTGCCGACGACCTACTCTTCGACGTGCGACGGTTCGCTCGTCAGGTCGTAGGTGTAGTGCCGCGGTTTGCGGTCTCTGAGCCAGTCTCGGAGCGGTTCGACCCGCGGACGGTAGGTGAGCGTCGTCCCGAGTTCGGAAAGCGGGATATACGCCGCCCTCTCGATTTCGTCATCCGGGTCGCTCGGACTGGGTTCGACCGCTTCCTGCGGCGTCGCGTGGTAGAACCGCTGGAGGTAGATACGGCGGTTTGGACCGCGAATCTCGCTCGTGAATGCGAGCGATTGGATGTCGACCGGAACCCCGGTCTCTTCTTCAGCCTCGCGAGCGGCCGTTTCGAAGAAGAACTCCCCGGGTTCGGACCCGCCTTTCGGCAGTCCCCATCGGTCCTTCTCGTACACAGCAAGCACCGACTCGTCGCGGAGAACGACGACGCCCGCGGCCAAGTCGTGCGGTGCTGGCGCTTCTCTGGGCGCTGGCATCAGAGGATACGCTTCCCGAAGGCACTGGCGGCGAGTTCGGTCGCGAGCGTGGCCGTCTCGTTGTGCTCGTCGAGGATGGGGTTGACTTCGACGAGTTCGAGCGAACGCATCGCCCCCGACTCGGCGACGAGTTCCATCGCCGCGTGGGCCTCGCGGTACGTGGCTCCACCGCGGACGGGCGTCCCGACGCCAGGTGCCTCTCTGGGGTCGAGCCAGTCGAGGTCGAGACTGACGTGGACACCGTCGGTTCCGCTCGTGGCGACATCGAGCGCCTCCTGAGTCACTTCGGTGATGCCGCGCTCGTCGATGTCGGACATCGTGTAAGCAGTCACGTCGCTGTCGTGAATCGCCGTCGTCTCGTTTTCGTCGACGTCGCGGAGGCCGACGATAGCGACGTTTTCTTCTTTCAGGCTCGGTGCGTTAGCCCACTCGACGCCCTCGAAGTCACCGATGCCGAGCGCGGCGGCAAGGGGCATGCCGTGGACGTTCCCCGACGGCGAGGTTTCGGGCGTGTTGAAGTCGCCATGGGCGTCGAACCAGACGACGCCGATGTCGGCGTCACGTGCGCTTCCGACCATCGACCCGATTGCAATTGAGTGGTCACCGCCAAGGGCGAGTGGCGTTACGCCATCGTCGAGTGCGTTCGCGACGGCGTCAGCGAGCGCCGTACAGACCTCTTCGACTTCGTTGATGTGCTTGGCGTTATCTCCACCAGCATCGGCGTCGTGAATCGCGTGGTGTGGGACCGTGAGGTCGCCGGCGTCTTCCGGTGAGACGTCAGCGGATTCGAGTTGGTCCGTAAGTCCTGCGTATCGAATCGCGGAAGGGCCCATATCCACGCCACGTCGGTTTGCACCGTAATCCGTTGGTGCGCCGATAATTCGGACAGATTTCGCCATATTTCTACTCACAGATACCGGCGATTTACCTCCACCGGTTAGTCACCAGACGGAGGATAACGGAAGAAATAAATGATAAAACACCATATACTGGTTTCCATTTCAGTTGACAATTAACCCATCGGTCACGAGAGGTAAATCGAAAGGTGAGTAGAGGGGTCAGCCAGTCAGCTAGACGTTCTATCAATCAGTCGTCGAGGTACGGCTTACAGACGCGCTGGACGCCTTCCTCGAATGTAATTTCGGGTTCCCAGCCGGTTGCCTCGTGAATCTTCGTGCAGTCGGCCATCGTGTCGTGGACGTAGACTTCGAGGGGGTTTTCGATGTACACCGGTTCCACGTCGGTCCCGAGAACTTCGTTTATCATCCTAACCATCTCGTTGAACGAATAGCTCTCGCCCGTCCCGAGGTTGTAGATACCCTGTAGCCGGTGGTCCGCAGCGAGTTCGATACCGCGAACGATATCGTCGACGTGCGTGAAGTCGCGGGTTTGGGAGCCGTCGCCGAAGAGTTCCGGTGCCTCGCCGTTTGCGATTTTGTCGGCGAACTGTGCGATGGTGTTCGCGAACTCACCTTTGTGTTCTTCTGCGCCGCCGAAGCCCTGATACACCGAGAAGAATCGGAGACCGGCGAGTTGCATGTCGTAGTGGTTGTGGAAATACTCCGCATAGCGCTCGCGGGCGAGTTTCGACGCTTCGTAGCCAGTTCTGGCCTCGACCGGCATGTCTTCGGGAGAGGGTTCCGTCCGGGAACCGTAAATGGAGGACGTGGAGGCGTAGACGACGGTGTCACAGCCGTCGTTTCGTGCCTGTTCGACCGTGTTCACGAACCCCTCGACGTTGACGCGAGCACCCTTCGTGGGGTTTTCTTCGTGCATTTTGTACGACGACAGCGCTGCGAGGTGGAACACTACGTCCACATCCTCGGTCGGCAGGTCGTCGTCGAGGACGCTCATATCGTGGAACTCCACGGCATCATCGAGATTCTCGGGCGTCCCGAGGTAGAGGTCGTCGACCGCAACCACGTCGTTATCCGCAGCGAGGTGGTTTGCGAGGTTCGAGCCGATGAATCCGGCACCGCCGGTGACGAGGACTCGTTTCCCGTTCATATTCGACCGCACTCCCGTGAGGTGTATAGTGCTATCGACCGCATCCTGACCAAATAGCGGTCCAAAATGAACATTCATGAGTGGTTATTCGTCACAAAGTAGACGAACGACAGATTCGAGGCGTCATCCATCGGATTTAAGGACGTATGTAGCCAACCATTCTCCATGTCATCAATCGAGCTCACTTCGAGTCAGAAAACTATCCTTACCGCACTCATCAACCTCTACCGAGAATCTGAAGATGCGGTGAAAGGTGAAGACATCGCAGAAGAAGTCAACCGCAACCCCGGTACCATCCGCAACCAGATGCAGAGCCTGAAGGCACTCCAGCTTGTCGAGGGTGTGCCGGGACCGAAGGGTGGCTACAAGCCAACCGCGAACGCCTACGAAGCGCTCGATGTTGACAAGATGGACGAGCCTGCGTCGGTTCCGCTGTTCCACAACGACGAACAGGTCGACGGCGTCAACGTCGACGGAATCGACCTCTCCAGCGTCCACCACCCCGAACTGTGCCGTGCCGAGATTCACGTGCAGGGCTCGGTCCGTGACTTCCACGAGGGCGACAAGATTCGTGTCGGCCCCACGCCGCTTTCGAAGCTCGTCATCGACGGCACGCTCGACGGTAAAGACGACACGAGCAACATTCTCATCCTGCGCATTGACGATATGCAGGCACCCATCGGCGAACCGCAGCACTGAACGCGCCGATATTCTCTCTCTCTCTTTTCTCTCTGAGCGACTGCTTCTTCGAGAGCGTCTCGGTGCCGTCCATATCGTCCGTCAGGACGGTATCGTCGTGTCACCGGAGAGAGCAACATAGCGCATACTCGCTGGGGAAATCAACTTGTGCGGGCAGTCAGGAAACGAGAAGAAACCGAGAAGAAAGAACGTAGAACCTGCGACAGTGAGCGTTTCGCTCGCTTACAGGTCGTTCCAGGCGGAGAGCGCGCGCTTCGGCGAGGTCACGTCGGAAATCCAGTTCGCGGCGATACCCTTCTTCAGCATCCGAGCGAGCGGACCGCCGAAGACGTTGACCGGGAACTCGCCGACGACGGGGAACTTCACGCCGTGAGCGACGGCGTCCTCACCGATGGAGATGACCGTCCCTTTGTCGGTGAACGTCCAGCGCTTGAGTGGTTTTCCGGCGATAGCGCGAGCGATGTTCTCGCCAGCAACGTCCGCGGCGTCCCAGGCGGCCTGCGCCGTCGGCGGGGCAACGTTGTCGGGGCCCTGCTCGACGAGGGCACAGTCACCGACCGCGAAGACGCGCTCGTCGCTCGTCTGGAAGTCCTCTTCGGCGAAGAAGCGGTGGGAACGCTCGTCCTGTTCGAGTTCGAGGTCCCGTGCTTCGGGCTGGCCGGTGATACCGCCGGTCCAGACGAGCACGTCGTAGGGGAGTTCCTCGGGTTCGACGTCCTCGCCGCCGCCGAGGAAGACCGTCTCCTCGTCGACCTTCGAGATGAAGTCGCCGGTCAGGATTTCGATGTCGAGTTCTTCGAGGCGGCGACGGAGTGCACCCTGCAGTTCAGGGTCGTTGCCGGGGAAGATTTCGTCCATCCCTTCGACGACCTGAATGTCGATAGGCGCACGGTTCATGTCGCGGTACTCTGCGACTT
>NZ_JBZRPK010000515.1:0-6382 GCF_058382125.1 Haloferax sp. s1 | reverse complement strand
GAGCGCATAGAGCGGTTGGCCGAGTCGCAATAGGACAAAACAACCTGCAGTAGTCGCGCTTTTTATTCGGCAGACCCACCTCACAGCTATGACTATCAGACACGACGGCCTCGACGTTTCGTGGCTCGGCTACGCGACCGTCCGCATCGAGTCGCCAGACGGCTTCGTCGTCTATTTCGACCCCGGCCGGTACGGCGTCCTCGACGACTACTACGCCCGCGACGGCGACCTGATTCTCGTCACGCACGACCACCACTACGACTCGGACGCCATCGAGCAGGTGGCCGATTCGGATGCGACCGTCGTCGCCTTCGAGGGAGTCGATGCGGCGAACATCGACCGCGACGTCGTCCCCGTCGAAGACCTCCCGTACGAGACGGTTCGGGTCGACGAAGAGGATTTCCTCACCGTCGGCGAGGTGGATGTGTGGTCGCTTCCGGCCTTCAACGACCCCGACGGACCGCACCTCCGGGAGAACGGCGAGCCGTACCACCCCCGGGGACTCGGCTGTGCGTACCGCATCTCTATCGGCGGTCGGTCGGTCTTCTGGCCGGGGGATTCGGACGTGCTCGAAGGGTTCCGACACCTCGAAGTCTCGCTGTTCCTCGCCAACATCGGTGGCTCGGTCGTGATGGACCGCCACGAAGCCGCCGACCTCGCGGAGACGCTGGACCCCGACCTCGTGTTGCCCGTCCACTACGACACCATCCCGGTTCTCGAAGCCGACGAAGAGGCGTTCGTCGTCGACGTGGCGAAACGTGGGATTCCCGTCGTCTTCGACGACCCCGAGGAGGTCTAACTCACACCGTGGGTGTACGTGTTCGAGGACAGAACGATTTTGCCCCGCCGGACCGTCCGTCCACGCATGGACCTCGACTACGGTACGCTCGATGGCCGGCGTCCCTACTATCGATTCGGTGATTCCGACGCCGACCCGCTTTTCGTGCTGCCCGGTCTCTCCGATGCCTTCCAACGCGAGGAACCGAACCGCGGTACTGCGATGATTCTGTCCAGTCTCTTCCGGGAGTTTTCCGACCGCGACGTGTGGGTCGTCGGTCGACCGCAACACCTCCCGGTCGGGTCGTCGACGCGGGACATGGCCGCCGGCTACGCAACCGTCATCGACGAACACGACCTGTGGCCGACAGACGTTATCGGCGTGTCGATGGGCGGACTCGTCGCCCAGTATCTCGCCGCAGATTACGGCGACTACGTCGACTCCGTCGCTCTCGTCTCGGCCGGGACGCGACTCGGTGGCCACGGTGAAAACGTGATGAGACGATGGCGAAACTTGGCCGGCAAAGGGAAATGGGCCGACATTGTCGCCGAGATGGCGCGCGAATCGGCGACCGGCTACGAACAAACGCTTGCTCCGACACTCCTCAAAGCCGCTGGCCGATTCGTCGACTTCCGGCCCGTGGTTCCCGCTGACGCAGTTATCTCCTGTACTGCCTGTCTCGAACACGATTCGCGGGAGATTCTGGACGATATCGACGCACCGACTATCATCGCCGCGGGCGATGCCGACCGGTTGTTCCCGGAGCCTCGACTTCGCGAGGCGAAAGACGGTATCGACGATGCGACACTCGCCCTGTTCAAGGGCGAAAGCCACGACCTCGCGACGAGCGAGTCGAGGGAACTAAACGGCATCCTCAGACGGTTCTTCGACGGGTTCCGCGGTGACGGGCTACATCCCTAACACCCCAAACTGCGGGTGCTGAGACGAGAAAATCTGTGAAAATTGACCGTCGAGTAGCCCGGCGGCTTAGATAATGCCCATCTCGTCGAGACGGGTCGGGAGGTACTCTTCGGTCACGAAGTCAAGCCCGCGGGCGGCGAGTGCCTGCTGTTCTGCCTTCTTTCCGATGTCGAGTTGGAGTTCGATTTGCTCCTTCCAGTAGTCGGTCATAAAGCGTGGGTCTTCGAGTTCGGACTGGAGCGCGTTGATGTCCGAGTCCGCAAGCGGGTCGGTCGGCAGGTCGTAATCGACGATGTCCTGCGGTTGGATGCCGATGAATTTGGCCTCCGGAGTTGCGAGATACTCCGAAAGGTGTGCGGACTTGATGGAACCGTAGGCGACAGAGCCGTAGATACGGTACGACCACGGGTCACCGTCTGTGAACACCACGACGGGCAGGTCGAGTTCGTCGTGCAGGCGCTTCGTGATGCGACGAGTCGCCCGCGCGGGTTGCCCCTTCAGGTGGACGATGAGGACGTTGTACTGCTCGTCGAACCCGTTTTCGATGAGGCGGTCGCGCATACCACCGGTCTCGACACAGAGGACGAAGTCGATGTCGTGGTCGAGGAACTGGATGGTGTCGGGGTTGTTCGGTATCTGGTAGCCACCCTCGCCAACGTCCAGTTGGCAGTGGATATCGCGCTCGCCGCGACGGGTCTGCTCTCGGAGTTCCAGCGGTCCCATGAGGGTCGCACCGGACTCCTCGGGGCGCATGTGGAAGTCCTCGCGGGTAACCTCCGAGACGATTTCGAGGTCTTCGATGAGTTGGTTCGACTCGTCTTGTCCCGAGAAGTGGGCCTCCTCTGCATCCCACGATTCGGAGAGGTAGTACAGCTCACGCAGGGTCGACGAGCGGTCTTCCTCTAACTGGCGTGCGAGGAACTCGATAGTGTAAGCGGCCTTCAGGAGCTTTCGCGCGCCGCGGACGCTGTTGGCCGAGCGCGTCGAGGTTCGGTCGCCGTAGACCCAGACGTTCGCGTCTTCGTCGTACTCGATGTTGCTCTTCGTCCGCGTCGGGAGTTCCATCGTCGGAATCTCCCCCGCGTCGAACTGGTCGTAGAACTCCGCTGCGAGGTCCATGAGTCGTTCGCGGGCGAGTTCTTCGGAAGTCTTCGATTCGGATGCCATTATACGTTCACCGTGAGTTTCTCCGTCTCGACGCCGTCGACGTTGATGTCGAACGACGCGTCCTGTTCGACCGAATAGGTGAGTGTCGCCGTCTCACCGGACGACACCTCGGGATTCCACTTGACGAACCACTCGCCGTCGAGGTCGACAACCGACGCCTCGCCGTTGAGGCCCTTCGGTTCCGCAGAGACGATATCCGTGATATCGGGCGACTCGTTGGTACTGGAGTAATTCTTCACAGAGAGCGTGACCGTCCCGTCTTTGACGGTTCGTTCGATGCTCACGTTGTTCATGATGCGTGCGAGTGCGCCCTCGATGTTCGGTTCGTCACGCTCGGTGACTTCCGAGAGCTTCGTCGCCATCTGCGGAAGGATGCGGCCGAGCACGTCCTGCTTCTTGCGGCGCTTCTGGAGCGACCGACGCTTCGAGAGATAGGACTTGAGTTCGCGGGCCGCCTCGCGAATCGCGAGTTCGACCTCGTCTTGAATCGCCGGCACGTCGGCGAGCGCGTCCTTCGACTCGCTCGTGAAGGGAACGTTCGTCGAGGCGACGTGAATCATAAGCACGGCGGGGCCGTTCGGCATTCCGCTGCCGCCCGGTTGGTCGAGGTTGTAGTTCCGCCACCCGATGTCCTTCACGACGTGCGTGATTGCACACGCCCCCCGCTGATACACGAGCGGGACGCGGTTGGCGAAGCGAAGCAGGTCGATGCTGCCTTCGGACTTCAGTTCGCCGCCGTAGGCGATACCGGCTTCGACGATAAACGGGTCGCCGCCGTGGACTTCCGCATCGCGGGTTGCCGCGGCGTAGAAATCGGCGTCGAACTCCTTTTTCAACCCCTCTTCGACGAGACCGGCGGAGATTGGCGACAGACAGTCCGTCGGCGGCGCGAGGATGTCCGTCTCGCGCATCGCTTCGAGCAAGTCGCGGGCGATATCGCGGTTGTCGGCCATGTCGCGGACTTTCGGCACCTCGTCGGAGACAGTGCGCATGCGCGACCAGATGGCATCGACGATTTTCTCGCGAGCCGTCTCGCCGTACGTCTCGTCTTCGCGTTCCTTGGTTCGTTCCGCCGCCCACGAGACGAACTCCGAAATATCGTCGTGGGTCGCACGGTCCGCCAAGTCGGTCGTTTCGGCGAACTGTGTGGCGATAGACCGCGCCATCGACACCTTGCCAGCGTCGTCTTTCTGCGTGGTCGTCACGTCGTCGACGATAGCGTACGTGTCGCCTTCGCGGTCGTCGGTGAGGACGGGCCAGACGGCCTCGACGACGTTCGACTGAACCGTGTCGCCGAACGACGTGTCGGTCTCCTCGCCGACGGATTCCGCGACGTTGCCGACGATAGTAACGAGTTCGCCGTGTGCGACTCGGTCTTTACCGACGAGGATATCGACCAGTTCCTCGGCGAACGCCGCCGTGGCGTCTTTGCCTTTGTTGGCGACGGCGTCTTCGACGACGGCGACGAGTTCGTCGGACTCGGTCGCAGCGGGCGTTCGCCACGTCATCTCGCGGCCGAAGTGTCGGTCGCGGAAGGCGTCGTGAATCTTGCTGGAAGTCTTCGCGCCGACGCGCGTGAACTCCTCTTGGAGGAAGCCAGAGACGGAATAGGACTCCGTCGCCGCGAGCATCTTCAGTAGCGTCCCGAGTTCGACACCGTGGGGGTGCGGGCGAATCTCGGTCGTCTGTTCGGGGAGTTGGTCGGTCGCCCGCTCGAACTTCATCGGTTCGTCGAGACCGGGTTCCCGAAGTTCGAGTCGTGCGTGCGGATTCACGACTGCGGTGTGGAGGATGTAGTCGTGGAGTTGCTGGCGCGCCCGCATGTTTGCCTCCATTTCCAACTCGATTCGAGTCCCGTGGGGGCGGTCCCACGAAGTCGTCTTCTCGGTTCGAATCTCGGGTTCGTTCTGGTCCGTGTTGATGACGAGTTCGAAGTACTCGGCGTCTTCTGCGCCTTGCGTGCGACTCGTCACTTTCGCGGGTTTCCCGCTGGTTAGTTGTGAGTAGAGAACTGCCGCAGAGATACCGATACCCTGCTGCCCGCGGGACTGTTCGCGTGCGTGGAAGCGAGAGCCGTAGAGGAGCTTCCCGAACACTTTGGGCACCTGTTCTTTCGTGATGCCCGGCCCGTTGTCTTCGATAACGAGGCGGTAGTAGTCGCCCGCCTCGGCTATCTCCACGTAGATGTCGGGCTGGATGCCCGCTTCTTCCGTGGCGTCGAGCGCGTTGTCCACCGCCTCCTTGACGGCGGTGACCAACCCGCGGGCTCCGCTGTCGAAGCCCAGCATGTGCTTGTTCTTCTCGAAGAACTCGGCGATGGAGATCTCCCGCTGGCCCTTGGCCAACTCCTCTGCGATCCCCGGTTCGTCACCGAGTGTCGACTGGAACGACGTCATTTCCTGTTCCGCATCTACCCAGTCCCGCGTTAAGTACTCACCGGCAGCGGAGTGAAAGTGAACGCGGGTCTCACGGGGTGTGGGCGATGATACCAACGGAACAGCGAACGAGAGATAGACAGTCACAATCATAATCGGAGCGCCGAACGCCGAGACCGCCAGACCGCGCTAAACTGGCAAAGCGATACTCCAGTAAGTAGTTCGCGCCCGCGCGTGCGAGCCTTTAAGGGACGGGCTATCCTAGGCCATTTCAGATGTCACAGGATAACGAGTACGGGGCCGGACAGATTCAGGTCCTCGAAGGGTTGGAAGCCGTTCGAAAGCGTCCGGCGATGTACATCGGGTCCACCGATTCTCGCGGACTCCATCACCTCGTCTACGAAGTCGTCGACAACTCTATCGACGAAGCGCTTGCGGGGTACTGCGACGCTATCGAAGTAGCCCTCCACGAGGATGGTTCTGTCAGCGTCACGGACAACGGCCGCGGTATTCCGGTAGATACGCACGAACAGTACGACCGACCCGCACTAGAGGTCATCATGACCGTCCTCCACGCAGGCGGGAAGTTCGACAACAAGTCCTACCAGGTTTCCGGGGGACTCCACGGCGTCGGTGTCTCTGTCGTCAACGCGCTCTCGCAGAAACTTGAAGTCGAAGTCAAGCGCGACGGCGCAGTCTGGACGCACCGCTTCGAGCACGGCGAACCGAAGCCGGACCAGTTCGAGCGCGTTCGCGACCTCGAACCCGGCGAAGATACCGGAACCACCATTCGATTCTGGCCGGAGGGAGAAATCTTCGAGACGACCGAGTTCGACTTCAAGACGCTCGAAAACCGTCTCCGCGAACTCGCGTTCCTCAACTCGGGCGTCGAGATTACGCTCACCGACGAGCGAACCGACAAATCGAGCACCTTCCTCTTCGAAGGCGGCATCCGCGAGTTCGTCGAGTACCTCAACGAGACGAAGACGGCGCTCCACGACCACCACATCTACTACGAAGACGATGCCGAAGGCATCGACGTCGAAATCGCCATGCAGGCTACCGACGAACTGCAAGTGTCCATCCACGCCTTCGCCAACAACATCAACACGCGCGAAGGCTAGACGCACCTGACCGCGCT
>NZ_JBZRPK010000516.1:0-6407 GCF_058382125.1 Haloferax sp. s1 | reverse complement strand
ACCGTTCCCGGTCGACGTCCCGGAGGTTCCTGAGCTAACGGTTCGTGTGCCCGAGATCCCCCCGGTCCCCATTTCGAAGATACCGCCGTTAGAGGTCAACCGGCCTGGGTGGCTCCCGTTGCCTGTCGAATCACCATCACCAGCCCCAGCACCGTCACCCTCGCCGACGGCGACGTCTGACAGCCAGCCGTTTGAGATACCGCAGATCAACCTCAAACCTGAAAAGATTGTCTTAGGGGGAGCAGTTAGCGGAGGTGCTGCAGCAGTTGGCGGTGCTTTCAAGCGGCTCTTGGAAGGGTCTGCCCCCGCCACCACCGCTGGTGCACCGATAGCACTCCCAGCAATCCTCGCTGCTCGGGAAACCAAACGTGCTCAACGGAGTAACAAGAAAACGTGGCTCGAACGGTTGTTTGGAGATATGAAACCGCCACAGCAACAGAAGATTCAGGTAGCGATGAAGCCTGCACCGCGAGAAAAGAAGACGAACCGGGCAGCTCTCAAACGGACTAAGGGGGGTGGCGTGGAGCGTGTCGATGTCAACGCTTCAGTTGAGATCCGAGACCGTCGTGACCTTGATCAAAAGCTCGACAAGGAATTCGAGCGCATCAAGAAGAATATCTTCAGCGTTCTTGGATAGTGGCAGTCACCCGCCCGCTTTTTCGAACCGGCGTAGGTCTCGGCGGACGACAAAGTGTGAAAATGCAAAACCTGCCAAGCCAAACGAAATCGAAGCCAGTAGAGAATCACTACGAGAGATGGCAAGCCCTATGCCAGAAATTCCGGAGAAGAGCCCAAGAGCTTCGATCCACGCCCAAGTTGGAAATTCCATACTCCACCGTATCGTGACAGGGCGTATGAGTGTTTCCCCGCAAAAAATGAGCCGCCGTCGTTACTCGAACTGTGTGAGTTCGCGAAGTGTCCCGTATGGGATGTCCGGCTGGTGCTCCCACTTTATCTATTAAGAATTCTCGCATCTAGACGAAGTACTCTCCATTGTCTTCCAAAACCACCCTCCCAATCGACAACTAGAGATATCTAGAACAACTAGCTTGCCCTCTATGTTGAACTATGTTCAACATAGAGGACAGGCGTATATAGATATTGGCTACTGGAAACATGTCGATTTTTATCATCCCATGCCTGAAACCGTACTAATGACTGACGACCTCCCTACGGCGGAGGAGATTCTAATAATTCATGATATGGTAGAACAGCGGTGGGGTCTCAAACACAGAGGGACCCAAGTTGCAGCCGCACGGCTAAAATTCAAGCGACGCCTGTGTGAAGTTGCTGAGGAAGACACTGTTTATCGCCGCGCAGCAGCACTTCTCCAGATGATTGCTACTGAACACTACTTCGAGGATGGCAACAAGCGTACGGCGTGGTTGGCGATGAGAGACTACTTGGACCGACACGGCTTGGCCCCCTGCAAATCTCCGAAAGACGATAGTGTCGCTGAGCGGGTTATGAAGCGAATTCGTCGATTCGATACTGCAGAACTCGCTGAGTGGCTTGAAACTGGATATATTGATGAGGGGAAGCTACATCCATAACTCACAGAAAGACTCAAGCCAAGCTACACCCAAATGTGAGATAGAAATGAGTCTCTCCCACCAAGAGCGGGACTCGGAACACTACCGAGAGCGGATTATGCAATTCATGGAAGAAGACATTGAATTGCTTGACGCTCTCCACGAATAGTCCCTCCAAATCTCTCGGAGACGCAGTATTCTCGCTCCTGTTAGTAGATATCTTGTCAGCCTCTCAAAGTTGATTTACTTATCGCATGGCGGAATGCATTGATTCAGTAAACAGTTACTGACCCCCCTGCGCCGGGGTAGAGCGCACCTGTTCTCAAAGTCCATGAGACACCAGAGTACCACGATTAGCGGAGGGACCGATCAGTGACGACCGTCGACAGTGCAACACTCGTCATTCCGGACGTCGATATCGACGGTGATGGAGTCAACGAGACTGGACGTTTCGTGATGCGCGGTGATCTGCGCATTACGACACAGGTAACGCGGTCGTACGCGTTCGAGTCGGCTGGTGACCTCAGTTCGATCACGAGCTTTGTTGGCGACTACGCCGACCAGGTCGGAGCAAACGAACTCGACTCTCTCTTCCCAAACGGCGCGCGACGACAGAAACTCGCCGTCGACGCTGGCGGTGGGCTGAGATCAATCGAAGTCGACTACAGCGGCTGGTCGGGGTCGCCACCAGACGTTCAGTGGGGCGATACGGGAGACCCAGGCGAGGTCACTGCAACAGATGCGACCGGGGCATCCGCCGTTGAGCAGATGCAGGTCCTCGCTCGATGGCTCCAGGTCGCGAAGATCGACACGATCAACCCGGCCAAGCTGGAGTTTGGTGAATACTCCGAAGAAGGGGTTTACAGCCCACTCAACGTGCTCGTCGAAGACCCGACTCTGACGTGGGACACGCCTGACAGCGGGGCATCAATCTACGACGGCTCAATCGTGTTCGTCGAGACAATCGACGCAAGTGAACCCGTCGACGCAATCCTCCGGGAGGCCTTCTGATGGGGACACGACGTCTTTACACGCTGACCATCCCTGGCGATGCACAGACTCAGTCCTCGACGAAAGAAGGCGGTGAGGTCACCGCCGAGGGTGCGGTTACGTCCGGGCCCGCAAACGTGAATCGGACCGCATCGTCGCCAGCACAGTTCACGCTCTCCGGTGGATTTCGTCTCAAGTACGCCCGTCTCATGGCTGCCGAGCTCGAGGAGTTGTTCGCCGCGAAAGGGTATGGGACGGTGCCTCTCTTCGCCGTTGACGGCCCAGACTCGAAAGACGCCTACTACTCACTGAAAGATATCGACGCCCGCCCAGAAGTCCCACAGACCGATTCATTCCACCGGTTTGAGGGCACGCTCACTCGGAAGGGGACAAAAGCCGAGTTCTGGCGGGCAGTCAAGACGATCCCGTCGAACGAGCGCGACGTAACGAACGACTTCGGGACCGGAACAACCCAACGTGTTGCAGCACCCGCTACTGCATCGCGTGTCCGGTGGTTCGATCCAGTGTCCGGGGCTCGCGAGGCGGCGACAGTCCAGTCGACTGTCCCCACCGAGTTCGGCGATATCAACCGCTATGACCCGACGGAGCCGTCATTCGACCGACCGGAACTCATCTACGACATCGAGTACGAGGACGTCGGGAAAACTGACTGCCGCGTCTGGGATACCCACGGTCGGGATAAAGAGCATGTCCTGTCCTCGAGGACGACCGTCGGCTCGTCGACGACTGTCCCGACGACCGTCGGTGGTCTCAAGTCCGCCGTCGTGAAGTCGACCTGGCAGCACGTCTTCTCGCCAGCTCACACCTATGCTGGTGACCCGATTGTTGAGTCCGGGCGGCTTCGTCTCCGATTCGACCTCGATGAACCACGGCTCTACGCTTACGAGTGGGACGAGAGTTTGAGTGAGTGGTCGCTGCAGTCGTTAGGGTCGAGTACGTGGCGGTTGTTCGATGTGGTCTTTTTCGAGGTCTCTCCCGGCTCGATCACCGGCCAGATCGAGTTTGAAGACACTGATACGGGGGTGTTCTACGCGCTGAATTTCACGCTCTTCCGAGGTACTGACGAGGTCCTGTTCACACGGCCGACCAACGAATCGTCGGCGACACCGAGTGGTCTCCAGACAAAGCTGTCACCAATCGCGTCGACGTCGACGAAGAGTCCGGCCACGAGTGTCGGGCTCCGTGCAAAAAGCGACACCCAACAGTAACCATGAGCGCAATCCCATCACCAAACAACTGGACCGTCGAGGTTATTCACCCACCGACTGGACGAGTGCGTCGCCCCGATGTTGTCGGTGAGCCGGAGCTGAAGCCGGCGACGAACCAGCGTCCAGAGGTCCACATTCCGGTTCGATTCGACGAGGCGTGGCTCGATGATTCGTGGGAAGACGCCACGATGAATGTGTGGTTCAACGGCACGCGACAACCTATCGAGGCGCTCGAAGATACCGAAGTATCGGAGTCAGAAGAGCGGTCGGCAACCATTCTCGTCGGGCGTGGCTTCGTTGAGGGACAAACTCGCATCGACACCGAATACGATACCGAACAGATCGACACGGTCGTCAAGGACCTCGCTGCGACGACATCGTACACAGCAAACGTCGATTCGAAGGAATCGTCGAATGAGACGAGTGTGCCGGTTCAGTCCGGGGATACGACACAGGAACTCCTCGACCGTCTCGATGAGGCTGTCCAACCAACAGACCCGATTAAAGTCGAGAACAGCAAAATCCGGCTCCTGCAGTCGTGCTGGGTGTTCGAGGCAGAATCACAGTTCATCAGCGGGCAGTTCAGCAGCGAGAATTACTCCAACGGTGAGGCAACCGGAATCGACACGAAACTGTCGTCGACGGGCGATAATGCAGTATACACGTTCACGCCCGAATACGACGTCCCCGCCGAGCACGTTGCGGTCAAAATACGTGCAGACTTCCGAGATGGAGATGATGATGGGAGAGTCAAGCCACCGGTGATTGAGATACGCCTCGATGACAACGTCATCTTCGATCCTGCGTCGTTTCAGACGAACTATCTCGGAGTTCGATGGGATGATTTCGCTACGGACTACAACGGCCCGGACCTCTCCGCAGGCTCGACACACCAACTCGTTATCGAGGTCACAGACGGGACTGTCGGCAACCCCGATGACCGAATCAACTTCGATGTAGTGGCGGTCTACGACGACCGCTTCAGCTACTCATTCCCGAACACTCTCGACGCGAATGGCTACCTCTCCGGACCCGAAGAACGACCCGATCAGTGGGATATTACCTTCGAACCCACGGAGACGACTCGAAGCATCACCGGTGCGTCTGTCTCTGTCTCGATGGCGGATACGAGCGGTGCACAGAAACTCATTCTCCTCGACGGCCATCGGAACACACTCGCAACCGCGTCGAACACGACGACACTCTCGAAGGACTTCAGTCAACCTTATGGAGAGGTTGCACTCCGGGTCCGACTCTCACGATACGGGACTCGGTCGACCAAGACACCAACCTCGGGATTCAACGGCCAGACACTCGACTCATTTTCAATCGAGGCCGACCTCGACACGACGCCGCTGGTGGTTAACCGTCGCATCGATACGTCGCTCGAAGACGCACTCACGACGCTCGCAGAAGAGGTCGATGCACTCTGGGAGTTCCGCATCGAGAACGGAACGAAGTCCGTTGAGTGGACCTATCCCGGACAACGAGAGGCCACACAACAAGCCTCGTCGCTCACGAAGTACTCTGTGACACGGCGGACAGGAGAGCGCGTCAAAGCCGTCATCGTCAAAGGCGACCCAGTGCCGCGGTCGGGGGAACGCATCACTGCCAACCATGGAACAGCAGTCTCACTCGACGAATCGGAGGTTGTTTCGGGAAGTGTCATCGTTCGCGATCCGAGCGATGGGACGATCTACGACGAGGGCGACGACTACGTTGTCTCCTCGCTTGCCGACGGCACCATCACCACACGGTCGGGTGGGGCTATCACGGACGGTGCTGAAGTCGAAGTTGATTATCGATTCCGTCCGGTGGGACAGTTCGCCGTCGACGGAGCGGATTACTCGAAGGCTCGCGTCGAATACGTGAGCGGTCTCACAACACCTCAGGCGTGTACGCTCTTCGCTCAGCGCCTCCTGGAAGACCTCCAAGACGCACAGTTTGAGGCAACAGTGACTGTGCCGTTACGCCCCGAATCGTGGTCCGTAATCAACGCGATTGACCCCGACGAACTCCCAGGGAACGGCCCATTCCAGATCAAAAACGAAGGGACGACACCAAAGGGAGCGACCTACCAGCTCGGATCGATGCAGACCCTCCGTGAACGACTCGACGACCTCGAGTCCAACATCGCCCGGCTCAAGCAGAACTAACCAGCAGACGCGATGACCCACCGGGGCGAGCGCCTGACCACACCACTGTTTCCAGTTACTTACTCATGCTCGACCACTCACCCCCAGCAGTTGTATCGCTCGTCGGCCTCGTCGTCGCCGGCGTCGCCGCCTATCTCGGCGGTCGAACCAACAAGGCCCACCGCGCCGCCATCCAGTTCGAGACGAAGCTTCGTTCGTTCCTTGAAGACCGGTGGGGAGTACCCTCGCCCGACACGACCGAAGTGACACGCGATCACCTAGACGCTGCACTCGTCGAGGCGATTCCTGAGTACGGTCAGTCGCCCGATTTGGAGGTGGTTTACTCCGACGGAACGTACCTCGCACCCTCGAGCAAAGACGTCGACGTTCTTCGAGGACTCGCGTCGTCGACGGCATGGCTGCCGTACCGACCGTCCCGGTTCGACTGTGAGGATTTCGCCGACGCGTTTTCCGTTCTGGTGGCGTTCCTTGGGGGCGTCAACACTGTTGGTGTCGTCCAC
>NZ_JBZRPK010000517.1:0-6442 GCF_058382125.1 Haloferax sp. s1 | reverse complement strand
ACGACGTTCCCGGGGCTTTCGGGTTGTTAGTCGAGACGTTCGCCGCCCACCGAACCGACGGGCAGACGTTGCGGCAGTGGGTCGAAACCGAAGGACCCGACGCAGTCGCCGAGTACTGGGAACCCACCGAGACGGACTTCGAAGCCCCCTACATGCACGACGCGAAGCAGTCTTGGTACCCCTTCGCCGATGAGGACGAACCTCCAAAGGCGGAGCAACCGATGACGAGTGATTGAGTATGTCGGACGACTGTTTCGACCTCGGAAGCACGGTCCGTGAACACGTCTCCGCCGATGTCGCACCCGAGCTGTTCCCGGTGAGTACGGTCGATTCGGACTCGGCTTCTGCGGACGAATCAGGACACGCTGTCGAACCCGATTAACGGGAGCCGACTTCGTTCGACCCGCTTTTCCCGCTTTCCTCGATCTTTTCTGCTTTTCACGTACTGCTCCCAAAACAACTCCTTACGACGTATTATGGGTTCTAAACTATTTATGGTGTTTGAACCCCGATAGTGTGTCATGCCAGAACCAGTCATCGCAGCAGCATATCGAACGCCGTTCGGGAAGGCGGGCGGCGTCTTCGAAGACGTTCGAAGCGAAGACCTCTCGGTCGCGCTCATCGACCACATCCTCGACGAACACGATGTCGAGGCTGACGACGTGGAAGACCTGATGTGGGGTGTCGCCCAGCAGCGAGCCGAACAGGACAACAACGTCGCTCGCGTCATCGCGCTTCTCTCGAAACTCGGCGAGGGGACGCCCGGGACGAGCATCAACCGCTGGTGCGCCTCGTCCATGCAGGCGATTATCTCGGCGTCCGACGCCATCGCCGCGGGCAACCGTGAGTGCATCATCGCCGGTGGCGTCGAGAGCATGTCTCGCGTCCCGATGGACGGTGACTCCTACCAGCACCTCCACTCCGGACTGAGCGAGCAGTACAACGTCTTCCAACTCCAGATGGGGATGACCGCCGAGAAGGTCGCAGAGCAACACGAGGTCTCCCGCGAGGACCAGGACGCCTTCGCGCTCCGCAGCCACGAGCGAGCTGCCGAGGCAACCGAAACCGGTCGCTTCGACGACGAAATCGTCCCTATCGAGACGGACGACGGCGTCGTCACCGAAGACGAGGGAATTCGCCACGACACCTCGCTGGAAGCGCTCGGCGGCCTTCCGCCGGCGTTCTCCGGCGACGGCTCTGTCACCGCGGGTAACTCCTCGCAGATTACCGACGGTGCGGCCGCCGTTCTCGTCACGAGTCGCGAGTTCGCCGACGAACACGGCCTCGAGGTACTCGCATCTGTCGGCACCAACAACGTCGCTGGTGTCGACCCGACCGTGATGGGTATCGGTCCGGTTCCGGCCACCCGCGGTCTCCTCGAACGCGCCGGAAGCGATATCGAGGACTACGACCTCGTCGAAATCAACGAAGCGTTCGCTAGCCAGTGCGAATACTCCCGTCGCGAACTCGGTATCGACGAGGACAAACTCAACGTCAACGGCGGCGCAATCGCCCTCGGTCACCCGCTCGGTGCCTCCGGTGCGCGCCTCCCCGTGACGCTTATCCACGAAATGATTAAGCGCGACGTGGACCGCGGTCTCGCCTCGCTCTGTGTCGGGTTCGGTCAGGGTGCGGCAATAGAGTTCAGCCGGTAAGGCCTCTCTAAGCGGTTTTTGGTCCAGATTTTTGCGGGATGAGTGTGAGCGAATCCCGGAAAAAGGTGGCAGCGGTGTGGCAATAGAGTTCAGCCGGTAAGGCCTCTCTACCCTGATTTTAGACTGCCAGAACTGCCACGCAGCGACCGCTCACGACGACTCAGTATCCGACGAGCTAAACGAGATAACCGACGTTTCGAGGGCCAGTCCCGCGAGGAATACGACCACCCCGGTCGTGGCGAGAAACCCCGCCGCATCGACGTTGGCCGGTTCGAGTTTGAAGAACAGCGACAGCAACACGAGGTGGGCGCTCGTGACGAACGCGAGCTTCGCATTTCGTTTCATAGCTGGGCATACATTTCAGCCCAACTGTATATGGACCGTCGCTTCAGTCGTCCGCCGGTGCCGCCCCACTTGTCCCACCCACTGCCGACTCCGGAACTACTCCATCGTCGCTCCACCCGCGAATCTCGTAGTATTCTGACAGTGCGTGTTCGAATCCGGGGAGGTCGTACGGGAGCCTATCGTCGTCACGGTCGAAGCCGCGCTGGTTGTTGAAGTGGCGTTCGAGGGTGACGATGCGATTTCCGACGTCCTGAAGGCGGTCGTAGGTCGTGTCCAACAGCGTGGCCAGCGTCTCCTCGTCGAGGAAGTCCCGCGAGAACTTGCAGACGACGCCGCTGTCGAGGACGGCGTTGTGATTTTCTTTCTTCACGAGGAGTTCGGGCTTGCCGTCGAGACCGTGCGGTTCGACCGCTTTCGACTTCTCCACGTAGGGGTACTCCAGCGCGTAGAACGAGGCGTACATGTGGTCCGCGCCGCGGTTCGCCGTGGCGAAGGAGAGACCCTGTCCGTGGAGATGGCGGCCGTCGTGGGCCGGGAAATCCATACCTTTGACCGTCCAATCGTGGACGCCGAGTTCCTCGTGTGCGCGGTGGGTCCCTTCCGCGAGCAGGTCGCCAATTCCCTCGCGGTAGCCGATTTGCTCGACGAGTTCGTGAATCAGGTCGACGTTGCCGAACTCGTCTTCGGCCATCAGGTACGCCGCGATGGTGTCGCCACAGGAGATGGTATCCATGCCGAGGCGGTCACACAGGTCGTTGGATTTCATCACCTCGACGATGTCGTCGACGGCGCAGTTCGACCCGAAGGCCATCATCGTCTCGAACTCCGGCCCCTCGGTTTCGATGTCTGCCGCCTCGTCTTTGGTCGGGAGTTTGCACGCGAAGGCGCACTGCGAGCAGGTCCCTTTCTTGTACTTCTTCGATTCGACGGCGTCGCCGTTGATTCCCTCGACACCCTCGAACTCACGTTCTGAAAAGTACCGCGTCGGCAACGCCTCGACTTCGTTCGCGTAGTCGGTACCGGCGTTCGTTCCCTGTCGCTTCATCGCGTGGTCCGAGGTGGCGGCTTCGCGGTGGACATCCATCGCCTCGCTCGGGAACTCGATTTCGACGTCGGGCGCGTCGTCGCCCTCGAAGGTGACGACTTTGAGGTTCTTCGAACCCATCACAGCCCCGAGACCGCCGCGACCGAACGCCCGCGTTTCGGTCGTCATCACGGCCGCAAAGCGGACTTCGTTTTCGCCCGCCGGTCCGATGCAGATGAGTTGTTCCGCGTCGAGGTCCCACTCCGTGTCTGCGTACTCGGTAACGGCAGGGACCTCTTCCCCTTCCAAGTCCGGGACGGGTTCGAACTCGACGCCATCGGGTCGGACGTGGACCGCAAGGAGTTCGTCGGCCGCGCCGGTGAATTCGACTGCGCCGTAGCCCGTCCCGACGAGGTTCCGCGAGAGAAAGCCTCCGGCGTTCGACGAGACAAGCCCGTCGGTTAGCGGTGAGACGCCGGTCAGACTGGTCCGGCCGGTGAAGCTCATCCGAGACTGTTGCATCGGCCCGGCGGCGAGGACCAACCGATTTTCCGGACCGAGTGGAGAGGCGTCGAACGGGACGCGGTCGTAGACGAGTTTCGTCCCGACGCCTCGACCCCCGAGGTACGATTCGAGTACGTCGTCGATGTCGGTCGTCCCGGCTGCCCGCGCCGTGAGGTCGACCGAGCACAGTGGACCCTCCGCGTGTCGCATAGTTCTGTTTCGGTCACCAGCCGAATAATGATTCGTATGTTCACAATGGACATGGAATTCGACGCCACATTATATAGACCAAATATACTGTGGTCTTTACTGACACCTTCTGTAATATTGTTATCCGTAATGAATGTATATGCTGCTTCCGTCACGTTCATACTGTACAGCCAGAGAATAGCGGACGATGAATCTCACGACGACTGTACTGACGGGGGTCTTCGCGCTGCTCGCGGCCGTTGGCGTCGCGTCGTCGGGCGTTGTTCCGAGTCCCGACCTCGGCGCACCTGTCTGGTACGTACTCGTCGCCATCACCGTCGGTTACTGGACCGTCTTCCTGCGGTGGGCACGGAGCTAAGGTCCGAAAACGAGGGTGGGTACGGTTAGTTCGGGTGGACGAACGTTTCGGCGTTGCGAACGGCGTCCCGCTCACCGATGATGGTGATGCGGTCTCCCTCTTGGAGTGTGAACTCCGCGTTGGGGACGGTCGTGTCGCCGTTTCGGGAGATGAGCGTGATGAGACACCCGTCGGGGAGTTCGGGACCGACCTCGCGGATGGTCCGACCGATGAGTTCCTCGGCCGTGACTTCGACCTCCTGAACGTCGCCGGACCGACCGATTTCGCCCATCCAGTTGGACATCGTCGGTCGCTCGATGTAGTTGTCCATCGCCTGTGCGGTAGCCATGGTCGACGAGATAGTTCGGACACCGAGTTCTTCGAACGCCTCGACGTTGTCGGGGTTGTTCGCCCGCGCGAGGACACTCTCGGGGTCGAACTTCGAGTTCGACAGTTGCGAGACGAGCAGATTCACGTCGTCGTCACCGGTCGCGGCGACCACGACTTTGGCGTTATCCGCCCCCGCCGACCGAAGGACATCCGTGTCGGTTCCATCACCGTGATGGACGGTAAAGCCCTTGTTTCGGGCGGTCTGGACTACTTCCAGGTCCTGTTCGATGAGGACCACGTTCTCTCCACGGTCTGCGAGGCGTTCGGCGAGCGCACGGCCCACCTTTCCGCCTCCGATGATAAGTACACGCATTGGGATGACATCGAGGTATTCTGCAATCTGCCGAGCGAGCCCTGCTTCGAAGACGACGGTCGTGAGGATGACCAAGAAGACCGTCCCGACGAGAATCGAGGCGCTCTGGTTCAGCATGACGGCCTGCTGTGTCGCCCCCTGAGCGGCGAGTTCTGTCGCCTTCTCGCGGAATGCGATGGCGAACAGCGTCGCAACCGACGCGGGGATGATACCGCGCGGGCCGACGAAGCTCATAAAGAGCTTCTCTTCTCTGGTGAATCGGTCGCCTCTCGCCGAGATGAAGACCAGAAGCGGCCGGATGATGAGGGCGACCGCGACGACGACCGCGATGCCGCCGACGCCGAGGCTGAGAAGGTTCTCGAACTCCAGCAACGCCGCGAGGGCGATGAAGACGAACGAGAGGACGAGCAGCGTAATGTCGCCTTTGAACGCCGAAATCTCCTCTTCGTACGGAACCTCGGCGTTCCCGAGCAGGATACCGGCGGTCGCCACGGCGGCGATACCCGCTTCGGTGGCGACGAAGTCGGCGGCCGCGTAGGATACGAGCGCCCCTGCGAGAGTGAGCAGTCGCGCGTTCTGCGGCGCGTTTCCGGGCGAGAGGTCGACGTACCGAAGCACGTAGTACAGCGCCGCCGCGACGATACCCCCGACGACGACGCCGACGCCGAGTCGCTCGGCGAACAGCGTCACGAGCGCGTTGGGACTACTGACGCCTTCGAGGATAGCCTCGAAGATGACGACGGCGACGATGGCAGCCGTCACGTCGTTGACAATCCCTTCGGTGTCGAGTGCCGCCCCGACCCGGTCGCGGACGGGGACGACTTCGAGAATCGGGGCAATGACCGTTGGCCCGGTTGCGACGAGCAACGCTCCGACGAGGAACGAGACCGCCCACGGCGCGTCGAGCGCGTAGTGGACGACGACACTCGTTCCGATGAACGAAATTACCGCACCGAGCGTGACGAGGCGGAACGTCGCCGACGGTGCCTCCCGGAGCTTATCGATTCGAAGGTGGAACGCCCCTTCGAACACGATGATAGCGACCGAGAGACCGACGATGGCCTGTAGTGCGTTCCCGAACGAATCGGGAGAGATGACGCCGAGAACCTCGGGGCCGAGTAGGATACCCGACGCGATGAGGAACACGACGCTCGGGACCTGAAACCGGTCCGAAAGCACCTGCGAGACCACGCCGATGCCGATGATTGCGGCGACGAGCGGGATGAGATTCGCCCCTCCAGCTGCGGCCACTTATATCGCCTCCATGGATTCGGTTCATGTGACGACGGAAGATAAAACCATACATCTCGGACGGCATTTCCGCCGATTAACGGGGACGAATGTTTAGATTAATTCGAAAAAAGTTTATTCTGTCAGATTCTATTGCTTCGCGGCTTGGTCGCCGCTTCGTCGCTCTTCTGTCCGTTGATTGGCCTCGTCGTAGATGAGGTCGACCTCGTCGGCATAGCGGTCGAGAATGTTTCGACGCTTCTTTTTCATCGTCGGCGTCATGAGGTCGTTACCTTCGGAGAACTCTTCGGGGACGATTCGGAACTGTTTGATTCGCTCGTACGACTCGAAGTTCTCGTTTGCTTTCTCGACTTCCTCCTCGATGCGCTCGTACACCCGGTCGTCGCGACAGATGTCTTTGGGGTCTTCGGGGA
>NZ_JBZRPK010000518.1:0-6486 GCF_058382125.1 Haloferax sp. s1 | reverse complement strand
GAGCCGTGCGTCTCATCTTTGCGAACGGTTTCGACGGTCGGCGCAACGCGGCGATAGGTCGACCATAACCCGGGGACTGTCTCGCGGTTCGGGATTTCGGTCGGGTGGACCCACTCAACTTCGGCGAGTTCCTCGTTCGGGTCGACTGTGCGGTCCGCCACGTCGAACAGAAACGGGTGGACGGTCCACTCTCGGCCGTCGTGGGTGAGGACCAGCGGCTGGCCGGGGCGGCGGAGTGCGGCATCGGGGCCGCCGACTTCCTCTCTGAGTTCCCGCCGAGCGTCGCCCTCGGTGTTTTCGGGGTCTCCCCCGGCGTAGCCTGAGACTCCAGCCCAGCGCCCTTGATACGTCCCGACTCCGTCACCCCGGCGCGGGAGGAGAACGCGCCCGCCGTGTCGAAGGAACGCGGTGGCGACGTGCGTCATATCGTGAACTACGTCGACAACTGACAAAACGCCTATTCAGACTGGTGTTGTGGTGTTACTATGCGACTCGCTATTTTGAGCGATACGCACGTTCCGGGCCGGGTCGACGCCATTCCGATGTGGGTCGAAGACCGCGTCCGGGCGGCCGACCTCGTGATTCACGCGGGCGATTTCGACTCGGCGGAAACGCTCGAACACCTCCGTTCCCTCTCGTCGAGATTCGTCGGCGTCTGTGGAAACGTCGACCCACCAGAGATTGACCTCCCCTTCGTCGAGGTCGTCGAATTCAATGGACTCACCTTCGTCGTTACGCACGGCACGGGGACGAGAACGGGGTACTTGTCTCGCGTCGCTGAGGTCGTCAGAGACGCCGCGGGAACCGGCGCGGTCGGCATCGCCGGCCACATCCACGAAGTGCTTGACGAGGTCGTCGATGGTATCCGCATCCTGAATCCGGGTACTGCGACGGCTGCGAACCCGAGTGACGACGCGACGATGATGGTCGGCTCGGTCGTCGACGGGTCGCTTTCAGTCGAGGTCGTTCGCGGCGGGTGACGTGGCGAGTTGCTGCTGTTCGCTTGTGGGGCATACCGTCGCAGTGCAGCGATTTCCTGCTCGGGACTCGAACCACGGTGTCGGACCCGGGAGCCGAAACAGACGGATGGCTACGATACTCCCTGTCGATGGCTACGATACTCCCTGTCAGTCGTCCGTCACTGGCTCGGTATAGAACTCGCGTACGTCGTACTCCTCGTATCGAACGCGTTCTTCGGGCGAGTGAAAATTCGGTTCGAGACCGGCGAACTCGACCCCGCACGCGAACGCCCCAAACCGGTCCCGATAGAACGAGACGTGAAACGCTCCGAACCGCGTCATATCGACCGGCGTCGGACTGGTCCCCGTCTTTTCGGCGAGGAGATACAGTTCCGCGAAGAGGACGTGATTGTTCAACCGGAACGACCCCCGATTTCCAGTCAACGGGTGGACATCCCTCTCGATTCGGTCGCGGATTGACTGCGGAACGCGACCGACGTATTCGAGGTACGCCTCGACTGTGTGTTCCCCCATCGGGTCGATCGGCCGGTCGTGCATACTATGTGGTTTGTTCACAATGGCTTAATCGTACCGCGGGTTCTCAGACTTCGACCCCAACTGTGATACCGGCCCGGTTCGCCAACACCCCGTTGTTTTTCACCGCCGTCTCCCTCCCGTCCCGTATGGAGTTGTTTCCCGTCCCCGACGTCCCCGAGATTCGTGAGGGCGACGACCTTGCGGCCCTCATCTCGGAGCGCGTCGACCTTCGCCCCGGTGACGTGGTCTGTGTCGCGTCGACGGTCGTTTCGAAGGCCGAAGGGCGGTTCGCCGACCTCGACGATTTCCCCGCCGGTCCGCGGGCCCGCGAACTCGCCGCCCGACTCTCGGAACTAACGGACAACGAGAAGGACCCGCGATTCGCGCAGGCCGTCCTCGAAGAGAGCGTCGACCTCGTGATGGACGAACCGTTCCTCCTGACCGAGACGCGATTCGGCCACGTCGGCGTCAACGCCGGTATCGACCGGTCGAACGTCCCCGACCACGACTTGCTGTTGCTCCCCAAGCGCCCGAACAAGTCGGCCGAGCGCATCTGCGCCGGTATCACCGCCGACCGCGTCATCGTCTCCGATACTTGCGGTCGACCCTTCAGACACGGCCAGCGCGGCGTCGCTCTCGGCTGGGCCGGACTGAGCGCGTCACGAGACTGGCGCGGCGAAACCGACCGCGACGGCCGCGAACTCGGCGTCACCGTCGAAAGCGTCGTCGACGAACTCGCCGCCGCGGCCAACCTCGTACAGGGCGAGGGCGACGACGGCACGCCGGTCGTCGTCGTCCGCGGCTTCGAGTGGGGCGACCACGGCGAAAGCGAGGCCCACTTCCGCGACATCGACGGCGATTTCGTGCGACAGGCGCTCCGCGACTGGAGCTACGAACCCTAAGAACCCTCTTTCCTTCATCACATCACATCCATGCTCGGACTCGAACTCACCCCGGAACACCCGGTAGCCGACCTCGTCGAACTGGGCACGCAGGCGGAACGCGAGGGCTACGACTCGCTTTTCGTCTCGTGTCACTACAACAACCGCGACCCCTTCGCGGTCCTCGCACGACTCGCCGCCGAGACGGACGATATCCGCCTCGGACCCGGCGTCGCCAACCCCTACGAAATGCACCCCGTGACGCTCGCCGCGAAGGTCGCAACCGTCGCTGAATCCTCCGGCGGGCGCGGCCTCCTCGGCATCGGCCCCGGCGACCCATCGACGCTCCGAAACCTTGGTCTGGAAGACGAACGCGGCCTCCGCTCCGTCTTGGAGGCGTTCAAAGTCGCACAGGACCTCTGGAACGGAAAGCGCGTTTCTCACGACGGTACCTTCGAAGCCAACGACGCCGGACTCAACTTCGACGTGCCCGGCGAGATTCCGGTCTACGTCGGCGGCGAAGGCCCGCACATGTGTCGCATGGCGGGCAAGCACGCCGATGGCTTGCTGTTCAACGGCTCTCACCCTGACGACCTCGCGTGGGCCCGCGAGCAAGTCGATATCGGCCGCGAGGACCGCCCCGACGAACGTGGCGAGTTTACACTCGCTGCCTACGCAAGCGTCTCCATCTCGGAAGACGAGGACGCGGCCCGCGAGGCTGCCCGGCCGCCGGTCGCGTTCATCACTGCGGGAGCGGCCCCGCCGGTCCTCGATAGACACGGTATCGACGCCGAGCGTGCGAGCGACATCGGTGAAAAAATCTCGGCTGGCGCGTTCTCCGAAGCGTTTGGCCTCGTCACGCCGGCGATGATAGACGCCTTCTCGATGGCCGGGTCGCCCGACGATGTGGCCGACCAGATGGCCGCAGTGCGCGACTACGCGGACGGTATCGTGGTCGGGTCACCAATCGGTCCCGACCTCGAAGAAGCGATTACTCTTGCTGCGGAGGCATACTGCGTGACCGAGCAGTAGCGCCGATGCCAATCTCCGCGCCGAGTGCGCCGAGGACGAGGTACGCGAACGCGCCCACCGACGCGAGAATAAACAGGTTCCCGAAGACGAAGTTTATCGTCGAAAGCGGGTCGCTCAGCGCCACATCGGCGAACGTCACCACAAGTTCGAGGACGCTCTGGATGAGCGCCACGACGAAATCCGTGAGTGTTGCCATAGGCGAGTCTCGGGATTCGGGGATATTGATTGTGTGGGTTTCGCACGGCGGCGGTGGTGGCGGAGTAACACTCTGTCGGCGACTGTCGGCACCGATAAGGGCCGCGCCCACCGACTCAGAGCCATGCCGAACCGCTCGCTTGACGATTACTTCGCTGAGGACGACGAAGAGACGGAGTCTACCGAGTTATCGACTGCCGACGCGGACGGAGAGGACGATGCCGAAGCGGACTCCGAGAGCGACACCGTTGCCGACATGGGGAGTGACACGAAAGGCGACGCCGAAGCGGACTCCGAGAACAGCGTACACACACTCGCAACCTACCGCTGGAACCCTGACGGGACACCGTGCCCGCAATGTGGCGAATCGGTCGAAAAGCGGTGGCTCGACGGCGACGAGTACGTCTGTATCGACTGCAAAGACTGGTAGTCGCTGCTCTCCGGTTGTGGTGCTGTGGTGACCGTGTGGTATTTTGCTGGTATGCAACTAGTCTCTATATGGTATTTAGGTGGTCTTCATGTGGTGTCTATGCGCAACTACCTTGCTACTAGTTAGCAAATACCGGGCAGCATACTGCGGACAAAACGAATCTACCCGCGCCGGCCGCTCCGACGGCCGAAGCCGCGGACGAACGTCTCTTCGTCGATGGAGAGGACCGTCGGCCGACCGTGCGGGCAGGCGTAGGGCGTCTCGCACGACCCGAGGCGTTCGACTAACCGCGTCGCGTCCTCGTCCGTGAGGTCGTCACCGGCTTTGATGGACGGGTGACACGCGAGGTCTTTGAGCAACTCGTCGCGGGGGTCGGAGACATCGCCTGCTGCGACATCGGCAACCACGTCAGTGAGCGCATCCGGGCTAAATGGCCGTCCGAGCGGTGCTGGCACGGCCCCGACGCGGTATGTTCCGTCACCGAACTCGGCGATACGGAAGCCGAGGGCCTCGACAACGCCCCGGTTCGCTTCGAGGAGCGCTACGTCGGTCGACGAGAGCGAGACGGTCGCTGGTGGGTCGACCGCGACAGAGTCGATTCCCGCGGTTTCGACGGCCTCACGGAGTCGATCGTAGTTGATGCGTTCGTGGGCGGCGTGTTGGTCCACGACGAGCAGGTCGTCGTCGGCCTCACAGAGCAGGTACAACTCACGGAAGCGACCGATGACGCGAATCTCGTCGAAGACCGACTCGGCAGAGACCGGTTCGAGCGAAC
This sequence comes from Haloferax sp. s1, assembly GCF_058382125.1. Lineage (NCBI taxonomy): Archaea > Methanobacteriati > Methanobacteriota > Halobacteria > Halobacteriales > Haloferacaceae > Haloferax > Haloferax sp. s1. The sequence continues at coordinate 1,677 of NZ_JBZRPK010000518.1, read as the reverse complement.
TGTCGAGGTCCATCGCCAACTCGCCGCTCCGCTGGAGGTCGGCAGTCGAGAGCGCGTCGCGGACGCTCGATTCGACGGCCTCGGCCACCGCGTCTGCGTCCCTGAAGCCCACTTCGTCCTTCGCGGGGTGGACGTTGTGGTCGACCCATTCGGGAGGGAGGTTGACGCGAACGACGCCAACTGGCTCGCGGCCGTCCGGGAGCAGCGTTCCATAGCCCTCGACAACCGCCCGCCTGATTCGTGGCTCGGCGAGAGCACGGCCGTTCACCGAGACGTGGACGTGGTCCCGGCGAGAGCGCGTCACGTCCGGGTAGCACAGTAGCCCGTCGATTTCGACGGTAGCCGTCTCGCCGCCCGCTTTTACCTCGCGCACCGAGTCGAAAGTGGACGCGTGGCTCGCCGCATCGCGTCCGTAGACTGCGAGCATCACGTCCGCGAACCGGCCCGTTCCGGGCGTGGTGAGGGTTTCGTGCCCGTCGTGCCGAAGGACGAACCGAACGTCCGGACGGGTCAGCGCGTACCGCGTGACGACCGCCGAGATGCGGGCAAATTCTGCTTTCGGCGAGGCGAGTGCCTTTTTCCGGGCCGGGTGGTCGGCGAAGAGGTCGGTGACTTCGACGGTCGTCCCTTTCGCGCGGCCCGCGGGCGAGACAGTTGTTTCGCCGTCTTCGACCACGACTCGCGTTCCTCGCGGTCCGCCGGTGTTGGTCGTCAGTTCGAGGCGGGAGACCGCGGCGATGCTCGGGAGGGCTTCGCCCCGGAAGCCGAGCGTCTCGACGGTTTCGATGTCGTCAGCCTCCGTCAATTTGCTCGTCGTGTGGTGCTCGACGGCGAGTTCGGCGTCCGATTCGGACATTCCGTGGCCGTCGTCAGCAACGCGAATTCGGTCGGTTCCGTCACCTCCGACCTCGATTTCGACGGTTCCAGCACCCGCGTCGAGGGCGTTTTCGACCAGTTCGACCACGACGCTCGCGGGTCGGGTAGCGACCTCTCCGGCGGCGATTTTCGAGCGGGTCTGTGGGTCGAGTCGGTGAATCATTCGAGGTGGCCTTTGAGTTCCGAGAGGAGGTTGAGCGCCTCCAGTGGGGTGGTATCAACCAAATCAGCCTCGCGGAGTCGGTCGGCGACGACTTCGAGTTTGGGAGCCGGCTCGGCATTCGATTTCGCCACGTCACGAGTTTCTCCCTCGCTGTGGCCGTTCTCCAGTCCATCGACGTACGCCGCAAGCGTCCCGTCTCCGGCTGTTTCGGTATGGTCGGCTGCTCCGGCTTTTCCATTCGCGGCAGCACCGACCGTGTTCATTTCGGCCTCGTTAGATACGTCTTCTTCCACGAGGTTCCGCGCACGGTCGACCACGGTCGAGGGGACGCCCGCCAGATGAGCCACCTCGACCCCGTACGAGGACGACGAGGGACCGTCGGCGACGCTGTGGAGGAAGGTGACCTCGCCGTCGCGCTGGGTGGCGGTGAAGTGGAGGTTGAACACGCCGTCGCGGTCGGCGGCGGCGTCGGTCAGGTCGTGATAGTGTGTGGCGAAGAGTGTCATCGCGCCGACTTCGTCGTGGACGAACTCGGTTGCGGCGCGGGCGATAGACAACCCGTCGGCCGTCGAGGTGCCGCGGCCGACCTCGTCGAGGAGGACGAGCGAGTCGTCGGTGGCGGTGGGGGGAATCTCGGG